>JBGVFW010000278.1:0-3627 GCA_045121315.1 Eubacteriales bacterium | reverse complement strand
TATGAGCGGCTTTTTGGACATACCGATGACCTTGGACGGATCCTTTAGATCAAGCAGAGCAATGCCGATAACGTAACGCTTTTTCCATGTTTCTTCCCAACCGTTTTTGCCTCTGTTCGGGTCAACGTCAACGGAATGGAAAATGATAAGCCATCCTTTGTCCGTTTTTATCGGCGGTGCGCCGGGACCGATTTTATCGTTACAGTAGGGGACGTCCTCCGCACCCATAACGAGTTTGGAATTTCCCCAGTAAACCAGGTCGGGGGATTCCGAGAGCCAAATGTCAAAAAAGTCGCCGCCTCGAGAGTATACGGGCATCGGACGTTCCAAGCGAACGTATTTACCGTTGATCTTTTCGGGGAAAAGCACCATGTTTCGGTTTTCCGGAACGGAGATGGATTTCACATCAAAGTTTTTGAGGTCTTTTGTGGTAGCCATGCCGCCGCAAACGCCATGCTTTGTGTCAACTGCAAAGCAAATGCAATATTCGCCGTCGATCTCCGTAATGCGAGGGTCATATACGCGCAGTATCTCGTCGTCTTTCATAGCAAAGCACGGTTCGGTTTCTACCTTCCAGTGGATACCGTCGTTTGAAAAAGCGAGTCCGAGGTTTGTTCCTTCAAGAATTTTCTTATCGTAATCGCCGATATCGTTGCGGAATATCATAACGTAATCACCGTTTGCGCGCTTCAGCACGCCTGCGTTAAAGGTGAGAGCGGAACGGTATGGAACGTCTTTGCGCGAAAGAATGGTTTCGGGGTAGCGCGTGATGCACGCTTCTGTTTTAAAGAGAGATTCGTCCACTGGTCTTTGTTTTTTCATGATTAGATCCTCTTGCCGATTTTTATATTTCAAATAAAATTATAGAATAGCAGAGCACTTTTGTCAAGGAGAAAGTATATCACCTATTGACACGGTAGAAAATATGATGTATAATACTTATTAAAATAATAGGCATTTAACCTTTGGGAATAACGTCGTGCAAAGCGGCGCATCATAAAAGGAAATAAACTTTACAGGAGAATCATATGACAGTTCGTGAAATTCAAGAGAAGATAATCGAGCTCAAAAAAGAGAAAAATATTTGTATTTTGGCGCATGCGTATCAGCGGCATGATATTTGGGAGGTCGCCGACTATGTAGGAGATTCTTTTGGCTTGAGCCAAAAAGCTGCCGCGACCGACGCGCAGACTGTTATAATGTGCGGCGTGCGCTTTATGGCGGAAACGGTGAAGATGCTCTCGCCTGAAAAGCACGTATTTCTTGCAAATCCGCTCGCCGGCTGTCCCATGGCGGAGCAGATGGACAGGGAAATGATAGAGCAGATGAAAGAAATGCTCCCGGGATATACTGTGGCAGCGTACATCAACACGACGGCTGAGCTGAAAACTGTGTGTGATATATGCGTTACCTCATCTTCTGCCGTGAAGATACTTCGACGCGTGGAAAACGATAAGATATTGTTTATCCCGGATTGCAACTTGGGCGATTGGGTATCAAAACAGATACCCGAAAAGGAATTTAAACTTTTGCGCGGCGGATGCCCCACGCATCTGCGCATCACTCTGCACGACGTTGCCGCCGCAAGAGAGGCGCACCCGAACGCAAAGCTCCTCGTTCACCCCGAATGTTTGCCCGCGGTTACTGCGCAGGCTGACTTTGTGGGAAGCACCACGGAAATTATGGATTTTGCGAAGAAAGACGATTGCGGAAGTTTCATCATCGGCACGGAAAACAGCATTGTGGAGCACTTGCAGTTTGCCTGCCCGGAAAAGACCTTCGTGCCTCTTTCGAAAGATTGCGTTTGCCACAATATGTACGCGACGACGCTTGCAGATGTTCTGCGCTGTGTCGAAGGTGTGGGCGGGGAAGAGATAATAATGTCAGACGACCTCATCCGCTCCGCAAGAGTTTGCGTAGACGAAATGATAAGACTTGGAAAATGAGAAAAAGAGAACAGACACACCGTCTGTTCTCTTTTTTTTACAGGCAATCACTTCAAAAATGAAGTAGATTATGTATTTTCTTCTTTTTCTCCTTCTTCTGCCGTATTCCATTTTCCCGTGCGGTAAAATATGACGGAGAGGATGGTCGCAACCGACCATCCGATGGGCCATGCGAGCCATATGCCTTCGGAGCCAAAAGGAATTGAGAGTATAGCCGCCAGAACGACGCGCAAAATAAGGTCCGTGAACGTTGCCACCATGAATTTTCCCATCATTCCCGAACCGCGCAGAACGCCGTCCGCCACAAGCTTGAGCGAAACAACGAAATAGAACGGAGCGACCGTGCGCAGGAACACGATACCTGTGCTAAGAGCCTCTTCGCTCGGAGCGTCGAGAAAAGCGTAAACAAGGTATTTTCCCGCGAAAAGGTAGAGAATTACAAGCGGTACGCATATAAGCCAAACGAGCTTAACTCCCGCGCGGAAGCCTGCCTTAACTCTTGAGGATTTCTGCGCGCCCAAGTTTTGGGCGGTAAAGTTTGATATGCCGTTCCCAAGCGTTGTCATTGAAGTTATAACAAGATTGTTGAGTTTTATCGCGGCAGAATATCCGGCCATAACGCCCGAACCGAACGTGTTGATTATGCTTTGAATAACGATATTTCCCACGGAAATAAAGCTCTGTTGCAAAATGCTCGGAACAGCGACGACCGCTATCTCGCCGAGCAACTTCCATGAAAATAACTTCGCTTTTTCTTCTGTTTCAATTTTTGCAAACCGTTTGAAAACGACGGCAACAGCGAGCACACAGCTTACACCTTGGCAAATAAACGTTGCCCAAGCCACGCCCGCAACGCCCATGTCAAATGCCGTGACAAAAAGGATATCCGCGCCGATATTTGCAATCGATGAGCACGCGAGGAAGATAAACGGCGTTTTTGAATCTCCCAGTGCAGAGAAGATGCCCGTTGCCACGTTATAGTAAAACACGAATGGCAACCCCAAAACATAAATTTGCAGATAGAGGAGCGAATCCGCAAATACGTTTTCGGGCGTATTTATCAAGTGCAGAAGAGAGGAGCCAAACAAAAATCCAACGGTCATCAGCGCGGCGCAGAGAAAACCGCTTGCAATAAGAGTAGTATAAACGGCGGTCTTGAGCTCGGCAAAGCGTTTCGCTCCGAAAAGCTTCGCTGTTATAACGGAACAGCCAATATTGCAGCCGAAAGCGAACGCTATAAATATAAGCGTTATCTCGTAACTGTTGCCGACAGCGGCAACGGCTTCTTCACTGATAAAGCGGCCCGCGACAAAGCTGTCAGCCAAATTATACAACTGTTGAAAAATAACGCTACCGAAGAGCGGCAGACAGAATTTCCACAATACCGTGGAAGGTTTTCCGACGGTCAAGTCTTTATTCATATAGATTTCCCTCCAAATTTTTGCCAAGATTTGGGAATGAAAGAAGTGTGGCAGTATAGAAAAGATATGCACCGACAACGTAAAACGCAAAAGTCCACTCTACGGGGTGAACCATTATCTTGCCGACAGCACCGAAAATAAAGCCTATGCACATTGAAACGGCAATGCCTCTGTCGAGTTTTAAATTTTGAGATTTATTTTTTGCAAATCGGAAAATTAAAACGACAGCGGCAAAGCAAAACGATATCAACATAATTCCT
>JBGVFW010000277.1:0-1925 GCA_045121315.1 Eubacteriales bacterium | reverse complement strand
ACCGTCGGCTTCTATTTTCTCGTCCTCTGCCCAAACCTCTTCAACCGTTGCGTATGCCGAAAAACGGTAGCCAAACGAAAAAGCAAGCGCGAAAAACACAGCCGCAAGCACAAAAACTGCCGCTAAAACGATCGCACTTATTTTTATTATCTTCGATTTTTTCATCTTCTCTCCCCTTTAACTTGATGTAATCTTTCTAACACAAAACGCGGTCTTGCGCAAGGGGAAACGTAAAATCAAAAAAACGAGGCTCTCGCCTCGTTTTTTTGGGGTTATTGCAAATTCCAAATCATTGTGCAAACGCGCTTTTTCTCGTCATTGGAAAGCTTTTCGAGCAAGCCTTCGCGGTAAAGCAGATATGCGTATGCGTTCGGCTCGTAAAAATCGGATACGGCAAACGCGCGCTCCGCTTCGGAAATGTGCGCGGGAATAATTTTTTCCATATATTCCGCGTATCTGCGGCAGATATCATCGCCGGCTTCCGTTTTCACCTCAGGAAGTATCACTTCCGCGATAATGCGGCAAAACTCATCGTACTCGCTTGTCGTCATATACGGCACAAGTATTTCGGGTCTGCCGTCTTTCACGCGGACAAATCCCGCGCTCGCCATAAGAGAGATTATCTCTTTATCGTGCTCGTTCATTTCAAGCACTTCCTTGATTATCGTATAAATACGCTTGAAGTTTCCAAGGGCTTGGCTACCGATAAATCCGCGGCTGCACATAACAACGGGAGGGTCAAACTGTTGAGCGCAGAGCGCGTCTGTAGACGTGTGCGCGCCCGCCCTGCCGCCCGAATATTTAAAGTAATCGGCAAGCTCTTTGTCGTCGCCCGCAACTTCTCTTTCGTCGCAGATAATGCGTGCTTTTATCCAGTGTCTGCTTCCGTCGCCGCGCATGGGCGCGCGGTATCCGTGTCTTATCGCAATAGAGTTAAGATAATCGTGCGCCGCTCTTGTACAAAGCGTCCACATAAGGAAGTTTTCGGGAAGCTCGGCGCCCATAAATCCGATACCGCGAATTTCGTCAAGGTGATTTTTTAAGGATTTATATATGGCTCTTGCAATGGGCGGCAGATTTGCCATTTCGAAGCGTTCCTTTGCCGCAATAAATTCCGCGTCTTTTATGAAAAACGTGGTCTTATATTTGTTCGCGCCCACTTTTTCAAGATAGTTCATATAGAGCAAGTCGTCAAGCTTGCTTTCTATAAAAGCCGCGTTCATGCCCATAGTGCTCGCTATTTCCTCTATAGTAAGCGCCTTCTTAGCGCAAACAATGCAGATGTTATGCACGAGTAAGTCGTCGCGCAAACCGCGAAGACTAAAATCATTGGCATTTCCGCTGAAATATATTTCCAATTTTTTCGGTGTGTAAATAGAATCTGTCATATCAATACGCTCCTTTAACAATTTTTTTGTTTCGCTCATGTGCCACCTTACCGTGGCGGCTGGTATGCCGAGCAGTTCGGATATTTCGTTTCCGCTTTTGTTTTCATAATAATACATAACCGTGATATCGCGGCGCATTTTGCTAAGGTACATCACCTCTCTGCGCAGTTTTTCGCGCGTTTCGTTTTCGATGTAAGTGCCTTCCACGTCGCAATCGTCGCGCGCAAAATCGAGCGCTTCCGCATTTTCAAGCGTGCTCCACACAGGCTTGTTTTTGCGAATGTAATTCGACCATGTATAGTTCGAAACGCGCCAAACGTAAGCGTCCATATTTTCAATTTTGGAAAGGTCTGCCTCGTTTGAACATAAAGTCAAAATAATATCCTGCGCCAAGTCCTCCGCATTATGAAAATTTTTCGTTTTTGAATACGCAAAGCCGAAAATCTTTTTTGCATATTCCTTTACGAGCTTTTCGGTAATCTTCATATCTTCACCTGCCCTTTATTTTTACAGACCCGCGGTTATCTGTGTACCATA
>JBGVFW010000276.1:0-2895 GCA_045121315.1 Eubacteriales bacterium | reverse complement strand
ATAAAGTAAAGCAAAAAAACAAAACTCTCTCACATTCTCTGTTGTCCTTAACGGAGAAATTCGGCGGCAGGCATACCCGGAAGGCATTCAGCCTTCCGGGTTGTCTGTTTTTTAGGCTGTTTTCTCGTTATTGATGGGATTAGTGGCACACTGTCTCGGATATTCGAATGTGTAGTGGATGATGATGGTATTTCCGCAGGTACGGGAATATTTCTCGGTTTTCTCCATTACCTCAATTTTACGGATAAACACTCGGAGCAGTTCGTGAGTGAGCTTGGGCATTTCAATATACTCTTTTGCCTTAGCGATAAACTCATTGACGTAATGCTCACGCATATCAAGCTCCGTCATCTGCTCGTTAAGTGCTTGCAGTTCCTCACGGAGCGAGGCTTGCTCTTGTTCGTAGCCACCTGCCATCGTATCATAGCGTTCGGGAGATATTCTGCCTGTAACACGATCTTCATATAAGCAACGGATGATATTGTCCAGTTCTTTGATTCGGCTATTGATCCGTTTCTTTTCTTTTTCTGCATTTGCATAGAACTTCCTTGCCTCTGCCTCACCGTTTTCTGTAGCCATAACAGCATATTTACAAATCAACGCTGTCCGAAAAAACATCCTCTACCTATACCCATAAAAATAGCGGTTTGTACCCCCTCTTGCGAGCAATGTTTACCGTTTGTTTACAGAAAACCTGTCTACAAACTGTCCTCTCACCTAATAGCCATAGAAAAGTCGAAAGTAAACCCCTCTTTTTGTGTTGTTTACATTTTGTTTACATGCTTCAAACGATCTCCCTTCTCAGATCTCTCACGCGACCAGCGAATTTGATATTACAGACCTTGCAGTAAACGGAGAGAATACCATTGACGTGCTTGTTCTCAAATGGTGTATCTCTACGTATCTTGAATGTCAGGATAAATTCCGTTTTTCCGGAATTTTTAGAAACGTGTATATGCTTACCCGCCCCGAAAAGCATATCACTGATTACAGCATCGTAACCAAACTTTCTGGAAGTGACGGATTTCTTTCCTTTTCAAATGAAAGCTCCGTCGATATTAAAGTTGTTTTTGAAGAAAACAGTGTGATCGTTCCTGCAGGTATGAAGACGGAGATCATTCTTCCGAGAGTAAAGCATTGGACGGCAGAAAAGCCCAATCTTTATACCCTCGAGCTTTATTCCAACGGAGAAAAGATCATAGAAAGCGTTGGTTTCAGAGAAGTTACCATTGACGGCAAGGTGTTTAAGATCAACGGAAAGCCCGTGAAGCTCAAGGGAGTCAACAGACACGACTTCAACTGCGAGACTGCGGCAACCGTTAGCCTTGAGGAGCTGGCAAGAGACGTTCACTTGATGAAAGAGATGAACGTTAACGCAGTAAGAACCTCCCATTATCCAAACAGCCCCGAGTTCTATATGCTTTGCGATATGTTCGGCATTTACGTAATGGATGAGGCAGACCTCGAAATGCACGGTGCTTGTTGCCGTGACGGACGCTACGATATCGGTCTTTGGTCTGAATACGCGGAAAATGATTTCTTTGCTCCCGGTATTACCGACAGACACATTGCTCTCGTTGAGCGTGATAAGAACCGTCCCTCGGTCATTATTTGGTCTCTCGGAAACGAAAGCTCCTTCGGCAAAGCCTTCTTCAGGGGTGCGAATTACATCAAAAACCGAGATAAGACAAGACCTGTTCACTATGAAGGTCTGCAAAACGCAGATTTCAAATACTACTATACCGAGCTTGTTGATATGGTCAGCATGATGTATCCGTCCTTTGAGACCATTCGCGAAAAGGTGCTCGATAACCCCAAAGAAAACCGCCCTTTTATTATGTGCGAATATACTCACGCTATGGGCAACAGCTGTGGCGATATTGCGGAATATTGGAATATGATCTACAACAACGAGCAGATGATGGGTGGATTCGTATGGGAATGGGCTGACCACGGAATCAAGACCGACAAGGGATTTCTTTATGGTGGCGACTTCAAAGAGCCGGAGCACGACGGAAACTTCTGCGCAGACGGTCTTTTAACACCGGACAGAAAGTTAAAATCGAACGCTCTTGAGATGATGGCGGTATACGGCGGTAAAACTCAATCCGAGATAACTGACGTTGAAATTCCAAAGAGTACCTATAAATTCTCCTCTGCCATTGAGATTGAAGTGAACGAGCACACGGGCGAGATCATCTCAATCAAGGCAGACGGCAAAGAGATTTTGCGTACACCAATTCACTTCAATATCACCCGTTATACCGACAACGACCGTGATCTTGTTCCGCATTGGATCGGCAGATGCCATTTGGATTCCGTTTTATTTTGCAAAAGTGGCGATCATTGCCGCCTGCTCATATTCGGGTCTTCCAAAGCCCCGCGCCTTGTCACCCAGAACAACATGACCGTCGTAGCCATCTACCATATTATCGTCGAATATAAGGAAATGTTCCACGTTCTCGCAACTACGCAGATAGTCGGATATCTCCTCTCTGCGCACTTCCTCCTCATACATAGAAGTAGAACCCAATATCTTAACACTTTCACGCCAACCGGCAGCTCTCAAACACTTTTCCCATTCTGGGTATTTTCTCCAGGTGCTTGTAACCACAACATAGTAGCCGAATTTTTCGCAAAATTCGCATACCCATTGAACCGCCTGTCTGTCATTGACCTCGCCGTCCTCCGGATAACCGTAGCGGCAAATCCATTTGCCTTCAACCTCCGTCCACATTTCACGGTTCACAACACCGTCGTAATCAAGAAACAATATTTTCATAAACCTAAATATATGAACGTTTCTGTTCATTTTCCGTTTTTCTCTTCTTTATAATGATGATTTTTTTCGAGTTCATCCGTAAGCTGCAATATTTTGGGAACATATTTTTCTTT
>JBGVFW010000275.1:0-3499 GCA_045121315.1 Eubacteriales bacterium | reverse complement strand
TATCCTCTTTTCAAGATATCGTTTCTGCCCTCATGCAGTTCAATCTTTTCGCCCTTATAATTAAAATGAGCCGTCACTCCCGCGGGTACGTCCACCGCAAAAGCGATATTTTCGCCCTTGCGCGTTATTTCCACGGCTATCTTGCCGCCGTTCACAGCCAGCGCACCGCGCACAAAATCGAGTTTTTTAGGCATCTTTGGAGAGATATCAACCGAATCTCCACATCTTTTAATGCCGAGCAGTCCCGTGTAAATATGTCTTATGCACGCGCCGAACATCGGGTGATCGTGCGAATCCTTGCCTTTCCAATCCTCCCAGAGGCTCGTGGCGCCGTGGCGCTTCATATAGAGGAAAGAACCCTCATCCTCGCTTTCAAGGAGTTTTAGGGCAACATCCTCATATCCGTAATCAAAGAGAACTCCTACCAATATTTCCGTGCAAAGGAAACCGGTGTCAAAATGACCGAGAGCGTCATATTTTGCAGCAAGCTTTGCGGCTGTATCCTCGCCCGCAAGTCCTGCCCAAACTGCAAAAGCGCTCGCGCCCTGCACACCGCTGCAGTATTCTCCCGATGCTTCATCAAAATAGCCGCGCATAAGAGCTGATTTAAGCACGGATATCTGCGCTTCATAAGAAGGAATATCGCTCTCATGCCCCAAAATCTTTGCGATATCGCAAAGAGTGGCGAGCATCTTCACAAAATAGCAGGTATTCACGTATTCCGCGGGAATTTCCGTTTTATCAAGTGTACACCAATCGCCAAGGCACCAGCCTTTTTCCTCCTCGCGCACAATAATATCGTTTTCGCATCTCGTTTCAAGATAACCCATAAAGCGGCGCATAGTCTCATAGCATCTTTGGAGCATTTCTTTATCATCAAATTCAAGGTAATACGCATACGGCACGAAAACTATCGCGCCGCCCCAACCGCCGGGGCCGCCGCCGCCACCCATAAGGGGAGCCGTGTGACCGACGTGGCCGCTTACCTTGCACTGTGAATCCAGAATATCCTGTATCCATTTGCGGTAAAACTCGCGCGTGTCCATCATCATCATAACGGCGGGAGCACAGACCTGACCGTCGCCCGTGTAACCGAGGCGCTCTCTGTGCGGGCAGTCGGAGGGGATGGAGCCGTGCATATTGTTGAGCTGTGTGCGCACAAATGCGTCATAGAGGAAATTAAGCCCATCAGAGGACGAGGAAAGCTCCGCTGTCACTTCTGCGTCGCTGTGGATAACGAGCGCTTCTGCGCCGTCTATTTCGCCCTCAACGTCAAAATAGCGGAACGCGTGCCAAGTAAATTTAGGTTCAAAAGTGCGCGTTTTGCCGTCTGTAACGAACACATCGCGCATTATCTGCACACCGCCGGATTTTATCCTGCAATGCGTGCCTGTACTTGTAAAATCGAGAGAGCCGTCTTCGGCAAGCTCCTCCGCAAAACGCAGCTTTATTATCTCTCCCGCGGGCGCGGACGTCGTAACGCGAACGATACCGCTTATGTTTTCGCCCGCATCGTATATCTTTTTGCCGTTCACCGTACCGAGCAACACAGGATTTATCGTGCGTATAACTCTGTCCGGAGTGCCGATCGCGGGGGAAAGCTGTGTTTGCGTGTCCGTAACCTGCACCTTGCCGCTTGTTTTCGGCGCGTCGGGGTCGTGTACCTCTCCTATGTAGAGGTTGTTATAGATAATTTCGCTTGATTCCCACGTTTCACTTCCATCGGAGTTAAGGATAAAAGTGCCATCCTCTGTTTCGATGCAAAGGCTGTAAATAGCTTTCATTTCGCCTTTATAGCAGGTGCGCTCGCCCGTTCGCTCATTCTGAAAGTAAAATCCGCCGCCGAGCTGCACGGAAAGCTCGTTTTCGCCGTCATTTATCTTATCCGTCACGTCAAATTCATAAAAATACACTCTGTTCGTCACAACGTCGTGCAGGGGGTAATAAAATTTTGAAAGATCGCGCGGCTCATAGTCGCTTACCACGGGCAAAAAACGCTCCTCGTGAAGAAGCTCACCGTTCACTCTCGCTTCAAAATAGCCAAGACCTGTTACAAAAAGTGTTGAACACTTTACTGCGGTCGCGCCGAAAGTGCGCGTTATTATCGGTGAGGAACATTCCTCGCCGCAGGTTATCCATTTTGCATTTTTTAAAGGATGTTCCATAGTTATCTCCTTTTTTATTTAAAATTGACTTTTATTTTTTATATAAAGTATAGTAAGGCGAACCGAGCGCGCCGCTATATATGTAAACGGTTATCCTATCGCCTTCATCATATATGCTGTAGATATGGGAAGTAACATCCATCTCAACGCCGGTATCAAGCTTAAAACGGTAAGTATCGGGGCTTTTTCTGTAATGCGTATGCTCTTTTTCCTCTATAACACATTCAAAAGCTCGGGGCTCAGAGGAATCAAGGCTGTAATTAAGTCTGCCAAGTGCAAAAAATGCAAACACCGCAACCATAAAAAGCACGGAAAATGTCTTTGCATACACAGTTTTAGAGCGGCGTTCTTTTTTCTTGATTATAACAAAACAAGCTATAGCGGCGACAATACCGCAAAGAATGGCAGGCACAAGAAAATAGAAGTAATTTTCCGCATCATAAAGATTTCTCAGCGTGAACGCAGGAACAATGGCCAAAAATAAATTCGTCGCATCATATTCTCTGCAGAAAAAAGAAAGCAGCGTATATACAAGCAAAACTCCGATAGCAATAACGTTGAGCGTCACCGCCGCCGCAGGGTCGGTCACCAAAAGGTGAAAAAGCAGGTATGAGGCGCAAAGTAAATTGAACACCTTTGAAAGCGGCTTCATTTTCTTTTTCTCGCGGATAAAGGAAATTATAACCGGCAGCGCAAGTGCAGCACCGCACAACAGAGAACTAACTATTTTGGGAAGAAACGAAAATGTGCCAACAAAAACATATGAAAGCAAGCACACCGGCAAAAGAATCTTGTTATTACGTTTTATCGCTCTTTTGAACGTTTTTTCATCACATTCTTCTTCCTCATATTCTTCATATTCAAATTCTTTTTCTTTTTTCATAAAAGCCTCGTTGTCATTTACATTCTAACATATACTATACCAAATAAAAAGAAAAAAATCCACCTTTTTCTGCGCTTTCTTGAAAGAAAGTGCACAATCCCTTATATTATAAAAATTGGAATATATCATATATTACGATATATTCCAATCATATTGTTTATTCTTTACCATTTTTGCGCCAATGAGTTTTCTTTTTCATAAAAACACTTTTCTAAAGAAAAAAGACGGAACGTAATGTTCCGTCTTTGCTATGTGAAAAATCACTGAAAACCAAATAAAGATAAGAAACTCAAAGTAGAAATATGAACTATAGAAGTTCAAGCGCTCGGTCTATTAGTATCACTCAGCTGAACACATTACTGTGCTTACACCTGTGACCTATCAAACTTGTAGTCTGCAAGTGACCTTATTGCCTTTCGGCAAGGGAAATCTTATCTTGAAGCCTGCTTCA
>JBGVFW010000274.1:0-7443 GCA_045121315.1 Eubacteriales bacterium | reverse complement strand
CAAAAGTTTTGCAACATTTTCAGCGCATTCTCCGAACGGCTTTATCTTTTCAAGCAGTATTATGCCAATATTTACACCGCGTGCACACAGCTCGTCGCTCGCCTCAAGCGCTTCTTTTACAATAACTCCGTCCGTTATAACAGCGATGTCGATATCATCGTTTTTTGCAAAGTTTGCAACTGCTCCGAGCTTCCTACAGCCACGGTGATAAAATTCTCGCAGAACGCGCGCATCCTCCCCTCCCTTGGGATAGCGGATAGCGCACGGCGCGCTGAGCTCAAGACTTTCTTCAAGCGCTTTTTCAAGCGCAGCTTTTGTGATAGGCGTGTATATCGTCATATTCGGCACAGTGGAAAGGAAAGCCACGTCGAAAATTCCGTGATGCGTCGCGCCGTCGGAGGCGTTGAGCCCTGCGCGGTCAACACATATTGTTACAGGCAGGTTTTGGAGCGCGATATCGTGGATAATATTGTCGTATCCCCTCTGTAAAAAAGAGGAATATATCGCCGCGACTGGGCGCATCCCGTTCGCGGCAAGCCCCGCCGCATACGTGAGCGCGTGTTCCTCCGCTATGCCGACATCAAAAAAACGCTCCTTATGCTTATCCTTGAATGAGTTAAGGCCCGTGCCGTCGCACATCGCCGCCGTTATGGCGCAGATACGCGCGTCATTCTCCGCCATCTGCGTGAGTTTTTCTCCCATGATATCCGAAAAGCATTTTTCGTCGGATTTTTTGCTGTTCGCGGGAGCGATCCCGTGGTAATAACATGGCTCTTTTTCCGCGGGTGCATACCCTTTGCCCTTTTTGGTGCGGACATGGACAAGTACGCTCTCGCCCAGTTTTTTCGCCTCGCGCAGAAGATTTTCCGTCGCTTCAAAATCGTTGCCGTCCACAGGACCAAGGTAAGTAAGCCCCATGCTTTCAAAATAATTGGAACCGTACAGCATATTTTTTATGCCTTGCTTCACGCCGCGCACAGCGCGGAAAAGTCCGCCGCCGACAAGCGGAATTTTCTTGAGGAACGCGCCTGTTGCTTTTTTTGTTTTAAAATACGATGATTTTATGCGAAGGCGGGCAAGATTGTCCGCAAATCTGCCAATATTCTTTGAAATGGAAATTTCGTTTTCGTTGAGTATGATGATGAGGTTCAGATTCTTGCGGCAGTTGTTGAGAGCTTCGTGTATCATGCCGCCCGTATACGCGCCGTCGCCGAGCACGACGACAGTGTAAGCGTCGCTCCCCGAGAGCTTATCCGAAACCGCAAAGCCAAGCCCTGCAGAAAGTGAGGTCGAGCTGTGTCCCGTGCCGAACGCATCATATTCACTTTCCTCACGCTTGGTAAAGCCGGAGATACCGCCGGGCTTTCGCAAGCTTTCCATGCGATCAAAACGCCCTGTCAACATCTTATGAACATAGCTTTGATGACCAACGTCGAAAATTATATGGTCGCGCGGAGCGTCGAATACGCGGTGCATCGCCATCGTCAGTTCCACCACACCAAGGTTTGAGGCAAGATGCCCGCCGTTTTCGGTCACGCGCGTAACAAGCTCCGCACGTATCTCCTTCGCCAAAACGGGCATCGCCTCCGCAGGGAGAGCTTTAAGCTGTGCAGGCGAATCTATTTTACCGAGATACTTGTATTTTTCATCAGCGTTCACGTCATATACCTCTCATAAACTTTTTCTTAATTTATATTGTATCACGAATTTGTGAACAATAAAAGACTTTTGAAAAAATATCCTACTTGCGTATTTCGTATATATTTGATAGAATAAAAGAAAAAACTCACATATACCACTTAATTCACGAGGCACAATATATGAAAAAAATTGCAATTTTCGGTTCAACAGGCTCAATCGGTGCGAGCACACTCAACGTAATACGCGAAAATCCCGAGGATTTTTGCGCTGTAACGCTCGTCGCGGGCAAAAACATAGAAAAGCTCATATCTCAAATAAAAGAATTTCACCCCGAAAACGTATATATCACGGACAAGGAAAACGCTGCGCGTCTGCGCGCACTTTTCCCCGCGCTTCGCGTTTACTGCGGGGAGAGCGGCATGGAGGAAATTTCGTGCCGCACGGATTTTGACGTTGCGGTTTCCGCACTCGTGGGAATTGCGGGGCTTTCCCCAACGTACAACATGATAAAAAACGGCAAGACCGTCGCGCTTGCAAACAAAGAAGTGCTTGTAGCTGGCGGCGAGCTCATAATGAACGCAGCAAAAGAGAGCGGCGCCGTGCTTCTGACCGTAGACAGCGAGCACAGCGCGATAATGCAATGCCTGCGCGGCGAGGAAGAAAACAAGATAGACAAAATCCTCCTCACGGCGTCGGGCGGACCTTTTTTCGACAAAGAGATAACGGACGATATCACGGCAGAGCAAGCGCTAAACCACCCCACATGGAGCATGGGTCCAAAGGTAACGATAGACTCCTCCACAATGATGAACAAAGGCTTTGAGATAATAGAGGCTAAATGGCTTTTCGGCGTGGAGGCAGAGCAGATAGAGGTCGTCGTTCACAGAAAGAGCCTCGTTCACTCCATGGTGCAGTTCGCTGACGGCACTATCATGGCAAATATAGGCCCCAAATCCATGCAAATTCCCATCGCCTACGCGCTAAATTACCCGAAAAGGCTCAAAAACAACGTAGAAAAGCTCAATCTTTTTGACGTTTGCGACTTAAAATTCGAAAAGCCCAACCTTGAAAAATTCCCTTGCCTGCGCCTTGCTTATAAGGCGATATCCCGCGGTCACAGCGCGCAGGTCGTACTGAACGCCGCAAACGAGGTACTCGTCGCCGCGTTCCTTTCGGGGAAAGTCAAATACACGGATATCCCCAAGGGAATAGAAAAGATGATGGATACGTTCCCCACCCGCACCCTTTCAAGCGTTGAGGATATACTCAGGTTTGACGAAGAGGTCAAAGCAACAACGGAAGAGATATACGGAGTTTGAAACCTCGGATTTATTGATAATGACCCCTCTACATCACGCATACGCGCGACACCTCTCCCAAAGTGAGAGGCTTTTCAACAAAAAAATAAATTTTTTCAAAATTTTTTAAAAACCCGCAAACCTTTCGTGTTTTACCCCCACTATATAGTCAAACGGTACCGGAGAAAGAAAAATGAACAAACAACAAGCAGACAACATCATAACCGAATACATGAAAAAGATATACGGCTTTGCCGTGAAAAAATCTTTTTCATACGGCGAAGCGGAGGAGCTTGCCGCGGACATAGTAAAGGAAGTTTACCTTTCCTTGCTCGGCTCCGACGAAATAGCAAACCTCGACGGCTACGTTTGGCGCATAAGCGAGCACGCATATTCAAAATACGTTTCATCGAAGAAAAGACACGAGGGCGTTTCCATAGACGGCATTGCCCTTCCGTTTTACGATGAATATTCCTTTGAATCCGACAACAGGGAAGACATACTGCGCCTGCGCCGCGAGATAGCGTTTCTGACGGAACAGCGCCGCGAAATAGTCTATCTTTTCTATTACGAAAACAGGAGCATCTCCTATATCGCAGAAAAGACCTCGCTTTCAGAAGGTACGGTAAAATGGCATTTAAACAAAGCACGAAATGAATTAAAGGAGGGTTTTTCTATGGAAAGAAGAATCGGCAAACTTGGACTTCACCCCGTAACGTCCACCTGCATGGGTCACGGCGGCAACCCCGGTCCGAACGGCAGAGATACATCATATTACCTCGGAGATAAATTCGCACTCAATATTTGTTACAGCGTTTATTTTGAACCCAAAACGAAAGAAGAGATTGCGGAAGAGCTCGGCGTTACTCCCGTTTACATCGAAGAAAAGATAGAGTTTCTCGAAGGCAACGGCTTCCTCGTTCCCCAGCCAGGCGGGAAATACACGACTTACGTCAGATTTTCTCCCCAAACCTATTCTCTTGAAGAAGACGAGGAAAAGCTCAAAAAGCAGCTTGAAGCCGCTCTCGTGATCGCGCGCGATTACGCCCCCAAGGTGCGCGAAGCGATAAAGGACGTTGAGGTTTACATTCCAAACGGAAACCGCGAGCTTTTTGAAGCGGCGGTAATATTCTACGCAATAAGAAACAAATGCGCTCTTACCACAGGCAAGAGAATAGATTCCAAATATTACATCAAAACGCAGGACGGCGGCGAATTTATCGCTAACGTGGACCTTGCGAGAACGCGCTCCGACCCCGAATATAAAGCGACGCTCTCTCTTCCGAACTATTGGGCTTGCGGCGACATGACCCGTTGGTCTTATAAATATCCCGCGGTTTACTCTTGGTCTGTTGACACAAGATACGACAGCAGAAAAGGCGCTTGGTCAAACAACCTCACGGCAGATTACGAATATCTCTATGAAGTTATAAGCGGCATGATAAGCGAAAACGCCGCGACGGCGGAAAAATTCGAGCGTCTGCGCGAACGCGACTTCCTTACGGAAGACGGCAAACCGAACATTATGATAATTAAAGGCTCGTTTGACGATTTTTCCGCAAAGCTTCCGAAGCTTGACGAGGATATCAAGAAAGAGTTTGTAAACTTCGCGCTTGAAACGGCTATGGTCGAAGCGAAAAAATATCCCCCGCAGATGCACGACCTTGTAGTTAACAGCAGCGTAAACAGCTTTATCGGCTCCACAGTAGCTCTCATGGCGCTCGATAATCTTTACGCAACAGGCGCGTTCCGCCCGCTTGAAAAAGAAGAAAAGGTTGCGGCGAACCTTTTGATGTTCAGCGATATTTTGCCTTAACGCAAAAACAGCTCCCGTTTGGGAGCTGTTTTTGCGTTATAATTTTTTAGGAAAAGAACACTCACGCGTTCTTTTAAATTTATTATATCCAACTTTTTCTCGCTTTCGAGAAAAAGTTGCAAAAAGAGAAAAAAGTCCTTCCCTTTACTCGCTTGTTCTGCTGAGAACATAGGGAAATTCGGCTTCCCGAACTATTAAAATTGTTCGGAACCTCGCCGAGTTACGCCCTGCGAACATCGTGAGCATTTTGTTGAGTTAAAACTTAGTATAAAGCAAAAAAGGGTATAGATATGTTCTAATTTTGCAATTCTGTCAAGTTCTGACTTTAACTTAAACGCGTGAGAATTTTTTAAAATTCGATATATCCACACGCGTTTTATTTAAAATCCGATGTCGAATGACCTGCGACGCGGTTCCGAGTGTTTTTTCGCAGTGAAAAACACTCGGGGAGTCGCAATCGCCCTTACATTTCAGCCTCACAAGCGGATAAAGCGAAGTTCTTTTCCGCTCCTTTCTTTCTGATAAAGAAAAGAGCGAATTAAATAAATTCAAAAACGCTTTGCAAGCGTTTTTGTTCCAAAAATAAATAAAAAAACGCACCGCGGTGCGCTTTTTATTTATTTTATATCTAATTTCTTTATTCTCTTCTTCATCTTTCTCACATCAGAGAGCATCTTGAAAGAATCCCTGAGCACGTTCACCTTGGATTCTCTGTGGTTGATTATCTTCACGGGCATTTGGTCGAATTTAAAACCGAATTTGCCGGCTATCATGATCATTTCAAGATCGAAAGCAAACCTGTCCACTTCGCAATTTGCAAAGACCTTCTTTGAAGCCGCCGTGCGGAAGCCTTTGAAGCCGCACTGCGAATCCGTCAATCCGTATTTTCCAAATCCCGCAACTAGGTTTATGACCTTGATATATGTTTTGGAAGCGAGTTTGCGGATAAACGTATATCCTTCATAGCCCGTCTTGTCCATGTTTCGAGAACCGACGATGATGTCCGCGTCGCTGTTTTGGAACATATCATATATCTTGCCGATGACCTCCGTGCCGTAAGCGTTATCGCAATCCGTAAAAACGGAGATATCTCCGCTTGCCGCCAACATTCCTTGGCGCACAGCGTAACCCTTGCCGCGATTTGGCTGATATGAGATGAGCTTTATACGCTCGTCCGCTTCGTGTGCCGCCAAAACGGCGTTTCCGCAGCCGTCGGCAGAGCCATCATCTACAAAGATAAGCTCCCAATCTTCAAATCTCTCTTTCATGTAACCGCCAAAAGTGGTAAGCGCGTCGTCAATAATGGATCTTTCATTGTACATGGGGATAATAAGTGATATTTTCATGTTCCTTCACCTCAATATAAAGTGTCTACCGCGATATGCGAATAAACTTTTTCGTCTACGGGTTCTATTGCCGTGTTCTGTTTATATACATCAAGAATAGTCGCATAAGCAAGATAATGCGGCGTATATTCAGAATATGTCGCGCTCTGATAGCAGTACAGAACGGATGCCGTATCATCCGAGCCGCATAGGAAGGAAAGCTCTATTCCCTCTTTAGCAATGATAGCGAACGCGCCGATATCGTCGTATATCTCCTCTGTTATCTCGCTGTACTCGCCAATGTCAAGCGTTCTCACCGTGTCGAAGGTCTCGCCCGAAAGCGTGCCGCCGCCTACGATATTGCCGTTTATATCGACGTATCTTTCGTTTTCGTAACCCTCGCTTTTGTATTTTTCAACGAAAACGTCGAAATCCTCTCCGCTGTCAAGAGCGTCGATAACGCTCTGTGCCTCGGCAAGAGCTGCTCTTCTTGAGTTTTCATCGCCAAGCTCATAAGTTATGAGTATTTTTTTGTAATGATAATAGTTTCTTTCCGTGTATTCAACGATATCGGAGGCAACCGCTCCTTTTATCGCTTTTTCAAGCTCGCTCTTTTGGCAGTTATAAGTGAAATATTCGTGCGTCATGCTCAAGGAATCAAGCATTTCGGCGTAAAGCTCGTCCCCCTCGCCGTCAGCGGAGGAGGTTTTGTATATTTCGGAATAATCCTTTGTGAGTATCTTGTCAACATCGATGCCAAGGTCGCGCGCACATTCCAGCGAAGTGTAATACGCAAGGAGCGATTCATCCGTCATCTTTTTCGCAACGGTCGTTTTTTCCTCGTCCGTTGTCTTATGGAGCTTGCCGTCAACAGTTGTCACATCGGGTACGTTGCCCGCATAATAGAGAAACACCGTTCTGTAAATATCGAACGGCACTAACGTTTCACGTTCCCCCTCGCCCATGTCAAGCGTGAGCGTTAGCACGTTTTCAACATTCATTTTCCCGTACCATGTGTAAAGTCCGTTTTCTTTCGTACAAGCCCCAAGAGAAGAAGAAAGAACCCCTATCGCAAGAGCGGCGGATATAACTTTTATAAATCTTTTCATTTTTTCTCCGTTTTCCGCTCGGCAAAGCGGAAACGCCTTGCGGAGCGGAATTTACCTTATTTATTTTATATTATCACACAAAGTATTGATTTTCAACCTTATTCGTATTTTTTTGTCGTTAAACGCGGTCAAAAATCTCACCTATAATTTTTTGCAAAATTTTTTCGTTCGCGGAAAAGTCCATCGCAGAAATATAGTATTTTTCAAGCTCGTCGTGCGTTTTGCCCATGAGGAATAGTGACTCCAGCGCGCCT
>JBGVFW010000273.1:0-3009 GCA_045121315.1 Eubacteriales bacterium | reverse complement strand
GCTTTATATCCCATGCGAGGTAGAAAATACAGCTCATTATAAGCAAGCTTATGCGCGAAAGCTTCTTCGGCAGGAGGAAATAAAGAAGTAGCGTTATGGGGAAGAATATCAAAAATTCGCCGGAGTTAAATGTCATTTATTTTCCCTCCCCTTTTTTATTTCGAAGAAAAGTCTGCAAGCAAGCGTAATGGATATAAGCAGGAGCGCGTCACAAAGAGCCCCGCCCTTATAAATCAAGGCAATGCAAGCTCCCGCCATAAACACCGCGTCAAGCGCCAAGAAAAGCACGCGCAGTTTACCCACGAGGTATTCCGCCGCACAAAGAGCGACGGACACAGCGGAAAGTATAAGAGTAAAAATTATCGTAGAGTCTGAAAACATAATCAAGAACCCTCTTTTTCAAGCTGAGCAAGCAAGTCGCGGATAACGACCTGAGTGCGTGTTTTTGCTCCGTCAAGCGTCATGTGCCAAGCGGAATCAAACATATATTCATGAGGAACAAGGCAATCCTTATATTCCGAAATAACCACAAGATTGGGGAACGCCTTTACAAGTGCGGCTTCATAATCAGCCATTATATCGTCATTATAGCCGACGCCTTCTTTATCCATAGCGGCGTATGTATAATAGATCTTTATACCTTTTTCGCTCATTTCCTTCATAAGAGAAGCAATGTAGGAATAAGTTCCCTTGTCAAGAGCATTGGTGTATGAGGTAATACTGTAATTGTAAGTCTGATCCTTATGTTCGCGTTCGGAAGTGCCGTCGCCGTAGCTGTTAGTGTTGGGGTCAAACGCGTCAAAAGATTTTTGGCTTGCGGCATGAGATGCCGCATATGTACGGTATGCGTAGAAAACGCCGCTGTATTTCGAAATATCAATATTTCTGAAAATATCGTAATGACCCGCATTAAATTCCCACGTGCGGTTGGAGAAGCTTGTGGAACCAAGCGTATAATGACCCGCTTCAGGCGACCAAAGAACAATATCGCCTTCGCCCATAACTTCGTTGAGATATTCAAAGTAGAGTGAAGAAGAAACGTTTGCGTTGCTGCCGAGGTTAACGATATCATATTTACCGCCGAGTGCTTCATCTATTGTGGCGCAGTCAAATCCGTAATAAGAGCCGGAACCGCCGTAGATAGCAATGATATCTGAGTCTTTTGCCGCAGCCCAAAGGAGTCTGTCCATCTTGGGGTTGCCCCAGCTTGTCGTCCAATTGTCATACATACCGAGAACAGCGTTCACGCGGAGGTTTTTAAGGGGAGAACCCGAAAAACTGCTGTCTGAAACGTTCATAAGAGAATCGAACATAACCAACGTTTCAAGTTTTGTGCAGTTTTTGAAAGCACCGTCCTCAATAGTTGTGATATTTTTATTGAGAACAACTCTTTCTATCTTCGATCCCGTGAAAGCGTCGGCGCAGATCGTCGTAACCATTTTTCCGCCTATCGTTTCGGGAATAACAACATTTGTGGCTGTGCCTTTATATTTAGTGATGGAAACGGAAGTACCGGAAGCTTTTACAGTAAAATCTGATTCGTCATTCTGTTTTTCCCAAATGCAGTAAAGTTTCATTATGCCTTGATCGTTCATAACAACTCTGGAACCAAGGCTTATGGCAGTACCCGTGCCGTCGGATTTCGTATTGTATTCAACGAGAGTATATCCTTCTCTTATGAAATATCCGCCCTCATTAAGAGTGCTGGGGCATTTATACCAAACGACGGACGGCGTCTGCGTGTAAATTTCGCCGCCGTTTTTATTCGTGCCGCCGTTGCCGTAATAATATATCGTTGCACTGTAATTCGCCCAGACCGTCGTTTCATTGTTTACGGTGATCGTATATTCGGTAGCCTTGGAAGATCTGGTTCCACCGTTGGAAATGGCTTTATCTTTTGACCAACCATTGAAGGTGTATCCATCTTTCATTGTTATGGAAAGCGTTACCGATTCGCGAGAACCAACCCCTTTTTCTACACTCGTTGTTATTTGGCAATATGCAGGATTATAGATAAGATTTATGTAATTGCCGACTTTAAGATCAACAACGTCATTTTCGCCGAACGTTATTTCGGGTTCGGTAGTCTGTGTACCACTCGTCGTTGTGTCGGAACCCGTTGTCTGTGCATTGTCAGACGTTGTGTCCTTGCCTACCGTCGTGGAAATATCCGATGTGGAGTCTGCAACGGTCGTGCTACCGTCCTGTGTCGTATTGTCGCCATTGCTTGAGCAAGCGATTACGGAAACACAAAGGGAGAGCGCTAAAATAAGAGAAATAAACTTTTTCATAAAAAATTCCTTTCGTGTTTATATTTTTACATAATAATTATAATCATTTCTCACGAAAAAATCAATCCCGTATGCCATAATAAAGGTAATTTTATATAAAAATCCACTTTGCACAACACAAATAAAGCAAATTTTTCTCAAATCTTTAACTTTTTTAATATTTTCTCTTTTTTAAGGTTTAATTCAGTTTCGGGTTATATAATAAGCACAAACGAACAAGGAGCAAAGCAAAATGAAACTTTTATATGCGGAAAACGAACGCGGTATATCCGAAGCCGTCGTTGATATTCTCAGACAGCATCAATACACCGTTGATGCCGTTTTTGACGGTGAAGCGGCGCTTGCTTTTGCCAAGGCTGAAAATTACGATTGTATAATTCTCGACATTGCCATACCGAGAGTAAACGGATTCGAAGTCATACGTAGCCTGCGTGAATACGGAAACAATGTTCCCGTATTGCTTTTAACGTACAAAAGCGAGATCGCGGCCATTATAGAAGATTTTGACGAGATCGCAGACGCTTATCTTTCCAAGCCGTTCGCCATAGGGGAGCTCTTGGCACGCATACACACCATACTCCGCAAAAAAGAAACTACGGCGGTGGATATAATAAGGCTTGGAAATATAGAATTAAATCTGCAAAATTTTATGCTTTCAGGAAAAGAAAAAAGCGTTATACTCCCTAAGCTCGAATACAGGATAATGGAGCTTCTCATG
>JBGVFW010000272.1:0-34690 GCA_045121315.1 Eubacteriales bacterium | reverse complement strand
GAAATTTCTTTTCCGAATGAAACCGTAAATGCGCTCGTTTCACTCGTTTTTTCACTCTTTCGTCTTGCTGTTCCGGCAGCCATTTTCCTTTATGCGCAAAAACATGCGGGATTTGAGCGGATAAATCTAGAAAAAGCACCCGATTCCTCCGTAAAATATAACGTGATGCTTGCTTTTGTCGGTTTTACGATAATTTTTGCTTTTGGTGTGCTTTATTCCGCGGCTTTCCCCAATGCGGGCGTTTCGTATACGTATACGGACCCGCTTTCCTCATTTATCACGATCTGCTCCTGTGCTCTCGTCCCCGCGGTTTTTGAAGAGTACCTTTACCGCAAACTTTTCTGCTGCGAGCTTACCGTTCATGGAAACGCGTTTGCGGTGATCAGCTCATCCTTGCTTTTTGCGCTGATGCATTTTTCTTCATATACTTTCCCGTATGCGTTTATATGCGGGCTTGTTATAGGATTTGTCTATATTAAAACAGGCTCCGTAAGGTACACGGCGGCAATTCATTTTGCGAACAACTTCCTTTCATATCTGCTTTCCGTGCTCGGAGCAGGAATGGATAATACCGAATATTTTAAAATGCTCATGGTGATCATCACTGTGCTGTGCGCGCTTGCCCTTGCGGCAATATATTTTATTTTGCCGAATAACTACGAAAAATTTTCCTCCAAGGAATACGCGAACGTTTCCTCCTCTGCGTTCCTCACATTTCCCATGGTGGTGCTCATAATTTGCGCGCTGATACTCAATTTCATATGACAGACGAAGAAAAATTCGAACATTTCATGGGGCTTGCCATAGAGGAGGCGAAAAAGTCCCTTGAACTTGTTGAAGTCCCCGTGGGAGCTGTGATCGTGTGCGAAGGCGAGGTCGTTTCCGCGGCGTTCAACACGCGGGAAACGGAGAAGAACGCGATCAACCATGCGGAGCTTCTTGCGATTTCCGCGGCTTGCAAAAAACTTGGCGGCTGGCGGCTCCACAGATGCGAACTTTACGTAACGCTCGAACCATGCCCGATGTGCGCCGGTGCTATTGTCAATTCGCGTATAAAGCGAGTGGTGTTCGGAGCGCGCGATACGAAGGCGGGAGCCTTCGGTTCCGTACTCGATTTGAATGCATATCCGCTCAACCACAAACCGGAAATCGTGAGCGGCGTGCGCAAAGCGGAATGTTCCGCCATACTTTCGGATTTTTTTCGCGCGCTGCGGGAAAAAAATAATTCCGACAAAAAAGCCGATATTTAAGTCCTGATAAGGATATTTTTGTATAAATATGCATATCTGCATAAAAAACTGATGTAAAAAGGTTGCAAAATTTATTTGACATTTATTTATGCATGTGGTATACTAAGGCTACGATTTTAAATTAAATTTTTTCTTTTTTGCTTTGTTGCGATTTGAAACAAAAAAGAAGGAAGTAAACGCGGCGAAAACACCGCGAAAAAATTAAGGAGAGAAAAAAGAATGAAAAAAGAACTCAGAAGAATCGCCCTCATTTTTGCCGTTATCTTCACGTTCATGACGGCAACCGTGTTCTTGGCGTCCTGCGGTGGCGACGGTACAGATTCTACAACGAAGAATCCCGTTATCCCCAACGTAGGCACGACGACAGAAACCACAACAGATGCAAATACAACAACAAACGGAAACACAACAACCGATGGAAGTACAACAACTGCGGACACATCCACAACGGTTCCCACAACAGAACCCGAACAGGGCTCAGGCAACTATGTAAACCCCCTCACAGGTCTTAAAACTACATATGATGCTTCCTACAAGCGCCCCGTTGCTATCGTTGTAGATAACATCGGTGTTGCTCTTGCCCACCAGACAGGTCTTAACCAGGCGGACATCCTTTACGAAACACTCGTTGCCCCCGGCATCACACGTTTCCTTATGGTAGTTTCCAATTATACAAATCTTGACGCTGTTTGCAACGTTCGTTCCGCAAGAATTTTCCACATCGACCTCGCTGCAAACCATAACGCTATCCTTGTTTGCCATGGCGGCTCCACATACGAGCCTTTCGCAACCGTTGCTTCTCAGCGACTCGGCGGCGGCTGGAACGCAGACCTCGGCAAAAACACATACGGCTACGTTAATACAAAAGACGAATACGCTTTCGGTACAAAAGAAGGCGGCACAAAGTACGGCACTATCAAATATTACACGGGTTCCTACAATTCCGGCCGTACAGACCTTAAATACGATACTCTTATCACATCTAAGGCTCTTCTTGCAACACTTCAGTCCAAGACAAGCCGTTTCAACCTTTCCGGTAACTCTTACCTCGGCGCAACGACACAGTCCCTTAAATTTGTTGCGGCCGGCACAGTAAAGACTCTTACAGGCGCATACAGCGCTTCCAATGTAAACCTTCTCTTCACGATGGACAACTACGCAGGTGAAAAGAACGTTTCTTACACATACAAGAACGGCAAATACTATCGTTATCAGGACAACGTGGCTCATGTTGACTCCGTAACAAACGAACAGCTTTGCTTCACAAACCTCGTAACTCTCTTCACAGACGTTTCCAAAATTGACGGTACTGTTGAAGACCCCCATGTTACATCTATCAGAACAACAGGTACGGGCACAGGCTACTACTTCTACGGCGGTCAGTGCATCCAGATCAACTGGAGCAAGTCTTCTTCCGATGGTGCGCTCACGCTCACAACTGTTTCCGGTGAAGAACTCACACTTGCAACCGGCAACACATACATCGCATACCTCGACAATACAAACACATCTAACGTGGTAAGCTTCAACTAATAAAAAACAAAAACAGCGCAGCTTCGGCTGCGCTGTTTTTGCGTTGTGAAAATTGCGAAAATCATTCTGTTTTTATCGTGTATCCCACACCGCGTACGGTGGAGATTATTTTTATGCCGAATTTTTCGTCCAGCTTTTGGCGCAAGTAGCGAACGTATACGTCCACGACGTTTGTATCGCCTTCGTCTGCTTTACCCCAAACTTTTTGCGCGGCTTGCGCGCGCGTAACAGTCTGACCTTTGTTTTTAATAAGCAGGCTTAGGAGCGCGAATTCGCGCTGTGTAAGCTCCACGGTTTCTTTTCTGTAAGAAACCGTGTGATTTTTTTCACCGAGTATAAGCGAATCTGCCGCGCTTTTTCGTCGTTTCGCGGGGCGAACGCCGAGCATATTTTCGTCGTTTTTTTCGAATATGCACGAAAGAAAATCCTGCACGGGGAATGGGCGCGCGAAAACGCGGAATCCCGCGGGAATTCTTGCTTCCAAGGGTGAAAGTACAGCTTCGTAGCCGAAAAGAATTATCTGCGTGCGTTCAAGCTCGGAAATTTCTTCTGTGTGAGCAGAAAAGATTTCCGCGTCAATCACTGTGAAATCGGAGCTTTCCGCTTCGTTTCGCGCTTCATAGGAAAGTTCCGAGAAAACTCCGACCTGCGCACCGAACGCCGTTATCTCCCAATAAAGCATACGGGAGAATATTTTGTCTTTTGTAATGATGAGGACTTTCATTTTCCCTCCGTTTTCGTAATATGGGAATTTTGCTGCAATTATTTCGGGAGGAGCAAGCCCCTCCACTACGATAAAATGTTAGTTGCGCTTATATGGAACATCACTTTCGATGTCCACGGAATGTTGAAAACACGACATCGGCGCACCGTTTTATTTTTTTATCGCTGTGGGCGTTGCAGGAATCTTCATTTTGCGCATACCCGTTGTATCGGGAAATTCTTTTTCAAAATCCTTAAGAGCGAATTTCACTTCGTCGTCTTTCTTGAGAGTCAAGAGCGTCACGCCGGAACTTGTGCGCGTGGTTTTAACGGGAATAAGCTTGGTGTTGATGATGCCGCCTTTGCCCGATTTTGTACCGATTAACAGATCAAACGGCTCGGATTCGTATATCGCCGCAACGAGCGGAGAAGCATCCGAATAAGCTTTTACGAGCTTTTTGCGGTTAGCTTTCGTTTCGTAAGAAGAAACGGGGATCTTTACGCCCTTGCCGTTTGCAAAAATATAGATAATGTTATGTGTTCCTTTGTATTTTTTGAGCGCTTTCATTGCAATAACGCGTTCGCCTTCGTCAAAGTCAAGCTTTGCGGGGACGAACTCACCGAGGGAAGAGGCTTTAACTTGGTCGAAATCCGCAACGCGAGATTTGTATATCTGCGCTTTGCTGCCGATAAAGAGAAGCTCATCCACGTTTTCCGCGTCCTCTTCTTGGATCACAACGTCGCCCTCTTTGAGCTTGTGCTCGTCGCTGCCACGCATAGTGCTTGCGCGAAGAGAGAGGTGAGTGATCTTTTTAAAGAAGCCGTCGCGCGAGAGAACGAGGCGCACGGAATAGTTTTCAACGTGTGTTTCTTCTTCATAATCCGTGATATCTTCTTCGTAAATAAGGCGCGTTTTGCGCGGCATTGCATATTTATCTTTGATCTTAGCAAGCTGTTTTGCGATGTATTTTTTAAGCTTTGTTTCCGAACCGATGATAGAGCGGAGTTCATCTATCTCTTTTTGGAGGCTATTTATCTCGGAAATGCGTTGCATAATGTATTCGCGGTTGAGGTGGCGAAGTTTTATTTCCGCAATATATTCCGCCTGAACCTCGTCAAGGTTGAATCCTTTCATGAGGTTTGGCACAACGTCCGCTTCCTTTTCCGTTTCGCGGACTATTTTTATAGCTTTGTCTATGTCGAGAAGTATTTCTCCCAAACCGAGAAGCAGATGAAGCTTTTCTTCCTTTTTGCCGAGGTCAAACGTGAGCTCACGCTTTACGCAGCTCATGCGGAAGCGTATCCATTCTGTAAGAATTTCCCGAATACCCATGGTACGGGGCGTGCCGTCGATGAGAATATTGAAATTGCAGGCGAAATTATCCTGAAGAGGGGTTTTCTTAAAGAGCTTTGCCATTAGCTTATCCGGGTCTGTGCCGCGGCGAAGATCAAGCGTGAGCTTGAAGCCGTGCAAGTCGATTTCGTTTCGTGCGTCTGTCACCTCTTTAAGAGAGCCGTCTTTTATCATGTCCGTTATCTTTTTAAGGATAAGTTCTATAGTTGTGGAATAGGGTATCTCAAGTATATCGATGCAGTTTTCTGCCTTATCGTAAACATAGCGCGCGCGCAGGGTAAAACTGCCTTCGCCTGTTTCATAGATAGTGCGCAACTTTTCTCTGTCATAGATTATGCCTGCACCGCCGGAAAAGTCGGGCGCTTTGATGATATCGAGCAGTTCCTCTGTTGTCGTGTCCTTATTTTGGAGGAGAGCTATCGTGCCATCGCATATTTCGCCGAGGTTAAAGGAGCATATCTTGCTCGCCATGCCGACGGCGATACCCATGTTGGGCGAAACGAGCACGTTTGGGAACGCAGTAGGGAGGAGCACAGGCTCTTTCATTGTGGCGTCGTAGTTATCTACCATGTCAACTGCGTCTTTATCTATGCCGCCGAAAATTTCGTTGCAGAATGGGTCGAGCTTGGCTTCCGTGTAACGCGAAGCGGCGTACGCCATATCGGAGCTGTACTGTTTACCGAAGTTACCCTTTGAATCTACGAACGGGTGAAGCAGAGCGCTGTTGCCGCGTGTAAGGCGAACCATCGTTTCGTATATCGCCGCGTCGCCGTGCGGGTTGAGCTTCATCGTAGAACCGACAATGTTTGTGCTTTTCGTTCTCGGCCCAGTAAGCAAGCCCATTTTGTACATCGTGTAAAGCAGCTTGCGGTGAGAAGGCTTGAAACCGTCTATTTCGGGTATGGCGCGTGAAACGATAACGGTCATAACGTAGGGCATATAGTTTTTTTCTATCGTTTCCGTTATGGGTTGCGGAGTTATGGGAGCGGGTGGAAGATCTTCTGTTATATTTATTTTCTTTTTTGCCATTGTTTTTTACTCCGAAAATTAAATTGGGGGGATTGTGATGAAATGAGGTATAACCTCTTCCGTATTTTGCTTTGCAAAATACACCTTCTCCAAAGGAGAAGGCATAAAAAGTTGATTATCATACAGAATATGCCCTCCTATTTTGAGGAGAGCGTCACGACAAAAGTTGTGACGATGAGGTGTTATCAAATTGTTTAAATATCAGCGTCTTTGAGGTAGAATTTACCGTTGTTTTTTATAAATCGTTTACGCTCAGGCAGGTCGTCGCCCAAAAGTGTTTCGAAAATGTACGCCGTTTTTTCCGCGTCTGTGGGGCTTACCTGTATAAGACGGCGCGTGGCGGGGTTCATGGTCGTTTTCCACATCATCTCGGGCTCGTTTTCACCAAGACCTTTAGAGCGCTGAATTGTATATTTTTTCTTGCCTATCTTCGCAAGAATTTCAACCTTTTCCTGCTCGTTATATGCAAAATACGTGTCTTGCCCGCAGGTTATTTCAAAAAGAGGAGATTCCGCTATGAAAACCTTTCCCTCTTTTATGAGCGTGGGCAAAAGGCGATAGAAAAGCGTGAGCAGAAGCGTGCGTATCTGGAAACCGTCCTCGTCCGCATCGGTACAGATGATTATCTTGCTCCATTTAAGAAGGGAGAGATCGAAAGTGTTCTGCGCGGCTTTGCTTTTTCCCTGTATTTCCGCGCCGCAGCCGATCACTTTGAGCAGGTCAACGATGACCTCGCTTTTGAAGATTTTATCGTAGCCGCATTTAAGGCAGTTGAGCGTTTTACCTCTTACGGGAATTATCGCCTGAAATTCGGAGTCACGCCCTTGGATACAGGAACCCATCGCGGAGTCGCCCTCCACGATGTAAACTTCGCGCTTGGAGGGGTCTTTGGAACGGCAGGAAACGAACTTTTCAACTCTGTTTGCCACGTCTGAGCCGGAGGAGGCGAGCTTTTTCTTCACGTCAACTCGCGTTTTTTCCGCCGTTTCGCGGCTTCGCTTGTTCACGAGCACCTGCGCCGCTATCTTGTCCGCTTCCGCGGGCTTTTCCGCAAAGTAAACTTCAAGCGCGTGCTTTAAATAATTTGTGAGCGCTTCTTTAATAAATTCGTTTGTGATGGCTTTTTTTGTCTGGTTTGCGTATGAGGTCTGCGTGGAAAAGCTGTTTATAACGATGAGCAGACTGTCTTTTACGTCGTCAAACCCGATTTTGGATTCGTTTTTATTATATTTGCCCGTGGCTTTGATGTATTTATCAATAGCATAGGTGAAGGCGATCTTTGTTGCGCTGTCGGGCGATCCGCCATGTTCAAGAAAGCTGGAATTGTGGTAATATTCCGTTTTGCTCACCTCGTTGGAAAAGCAGAAAGCTATCTCCGCTTTAAGGCTGTATTCCGGCTTGTCCGCGCGGTCGCGGCCGCGTGTTTCCGTTTTCCAAAGCACGGGAGGGGTGATGTACGTTTCGCCCGCAAGACCCGCGATGTAATCCGCGATGCCGTTTTCGTAAAGGAAAGTTTTTTCTTCAAATTCGCCGTCGTCTTTTTGGAAGCGGAAGATGAACGAAAGACCGCCGTTTACCACGGCTTGACGTTCAAGCATCGTTTCGTAAAATTCGCGAGGGATAGACGTATCTGTGAAAACGTCAAGGTCAGGGCGCCAAGTTACCACGGTGCCGTGCTGTTTTTCTTTTTTTGCAAGAGGGCGGCGTATAAGCTCGCCGTCCGGGTTGCCTTTTTTGAAGTGCATTTCCAAAATCTCACCGCCTCGGTAAGATTTTACCTGCATAAATTCGGAGCTGTATTGTGTGGAAGCCGCGCCCAAGCCGTTAAGACCGAGGGAATATTTATAGTTTGCGCCGTCTTTGTTGTTTTCGTATTTGCCGCCTGCGTAAAGCTCACAGTAAACGAGCTCCCAGTTGTATTTGCCTTCTTTTTCATTGTAATCGAGGGGGACGCCACGCCCCTCGTCCTCTATGGAAATAACGCCGTCATTCGTGACGGTGATATATATTTTATCGCCGTAACCCTCACGCGCTTCGTCAACGGAGTTAGAGAGTATCTCAAAAACGGAATGTTCGCAGCCTTCTATGCCGTCCGAGCCGAAAATGACGGCGGGACGCTTGCGTACACGGTCCGCGCCTTTGAGAGAGGTAATGCTGTCGTTATCGTAAATTGGTGTTTTGGGCATATTGGACTCCTTATAGATTTGTATTATGGGAAAAATGTATATTGTATTCGTAACAGCAAACTGTGTTCGCCCGCTTGCCTCTATGGTGCTATTCGTCCGGCTTTTGCTTTAAATAGGAAAGCCTTTTTTCACTTTCAAGAAAGCGGGGGTTGCTTTATGACGGAAAATTTGATAAAATAGAATATGATGAATAAAAAAATACTTTTTAATGTTATTCTAATGTGGTAAACTTTATTATATCACAAAATTTTGACAAAATCAACAGTCGTGGAATGGAGCCAAAATTTTTATGTTTCGTAAATTTTTGAGTGAATATGGCGTGGAGTTTGCGGGAGTGCTTCCTTTTTCCGCTTGCCGCGTTTTTGCGGAGGATATCATCACGCGTCGCGGCGTGGAGCTTTCGGAAATAAAAAGCGCGCTCATTTTTCTTGTGCCGTATTATTGCGCAGATGAAGAGGAGGGCAACATTTCCGTTTACGCCCGCGCGCACGATTATCATATCTTTTTTGAAAAGCTTTATGCGGATATCGTGCCAAAACTTGAAAAAGCATACGGAGCACGTTTTTGGGGATTTGCGGATAAATCCGCTATAAGCGAGGTACACGCCGCTTCGTGCGCGGGTCTTGGAAAGATCGGCGACAACGGACTCATCATAAACGAAAAATACGGCTCGTTTGTTTTTATCGGGGAGCTGCTTTCCGACGCTTCGCCCGAGGATTTCGGCTGTGATTCCGCGGAAAAATACGAGCCGCAGGGCTGCGTGCATTGCGGCGCGTGCAAAGCCGCGTGTCCGATGAGCGAGGGACTCGGCTGCCTTTCCTTTGTAACGCAGAAAAAAGGCGAGCTCACCGAAGAGGAGCGCGCGTTTATCCTGAAGTACGGCTCTGCTTGGGGGTGCGATATCTGCGCTGCCGTCTGCCCGTACACAAAAAAAGTGATTGCCGTGGGAAATACCACTCCGGTTGAATTTTTCAAAGCGGATAGGATAGCAAATCTTACCACTGATATGGTAGAGGCAATGGACAAAGAAACTTTCCGAGCGCGCGCTTTTTCTTGGCGCGGAAAGAAAACTATTTTGCGCAACCTTGAAATTTTCGGGAAATAATAAATGCTGTAAATACAGATCGAATTTTACGCTCTCTTACGAGAGAAAACAAGACTTTTAAATTTTTCTTACCGAGGGTACTTTATGATTATCAGAAGCTACAAACAAACCGATTGCGAGGGAATGGCGGCGCTTTTTTACGATACAGTTCACTCTGTAAACGCGTGCGATTATAAGAAAGAACAGCTCGACGCATGGGCGACGAGCGAGGTCGATCTTGAAGAGTGGGATAGAGCTTTCACAGAACATTACACGCTTGTCGCGCTCGAAGACGGCGTAATAGTCGGTTTCGGCGATATTGATAAAAATGGGTATCTCGATAAACTTTATGTTCACAAGGATCATTTGCGAAAGGGCGTTGCCACGGCTATCTGTGATATGCTGGAGCAGAGCCTGTGGGGAGGAAAAGCAACGGTCAACGCGTCTATCACGGCAAAACCGTTTTTTCTCTCCCGCGGTTACACGGTGGTAAAAGAGCAGACTGTTATCCGTCACGGCGTGGAGCTTACGAATTTCGTTATGGAAAAGGAATGTTCGCTGTTTGACGAGTAAACTTGAAAGGCACGGTATGGCTAAAAAGGGTTATGACCGCGATAAGGAAATATCGCGGCTGAAAAAAGAAAACAAAAAATTGAAACGTGAAAACGCGTATCTTACGCACCGCCTTGAAACGATATCTCCGAAAGAGGTGAAGCGCGCTTCGCGCGAACGCGAACTGTTTGTGAAAATGGATGACGTGGATGGCGCACGGGGGTATTTCCGTTACCTTTTGGGGCGATTTCGTCTGACGCTTGTTTACAGAGTATACGACAGGATATTTTTCGCTTTGCGCAAATATATTTTTGCTTCAAAGATATGGAACAATCTCATTATAATACTCGCCATTTTCGGCACGTCTGTTCAGGCATTGCTCACGTTTGGCTCCGTTCTCGTGCTCGTTCCCGCGACGGCGTTGGCAACGGCGATATTAGCTTTGTTTTCGGCGTATTCGCACAGGGCTTTATGTAAAAAGATGATCGACGCAACGAAGAATAAGCGCGTCTATTTCATATATTTGCGCGGCAAGCCTAGCAAGGATAGCGTTTTTTACGCTACGGCAAGGGATTTTGCGAGCAACGGCGTAGTTTTTGCCGTTACAAATTCGCATAAGATGTGCGATTTCCATGCGATGCGCAAATATTTGGACGAGATATATTTTATCCACACGAGTTTTTATTTCACACTTATAAAGGCGATGGAAAAAACAGAGAAGAGAGATATAGTGAAGATGTTTTGAAAGCATCTTTAATTACGCACAAAATAAACAGCAACAAACAAGGAAAGCGAGGGCAGATATGGTAAGGTTTATATACGGCAGAACGGGCTGCGGCAAGAGTACCTATATATACGAAAACGCCGCGAAAAGTTTGGGCAAACATATTTTTGTGCTTGTTCCCGACCGTGCCGCTGTGCTTGCCGAAACGCGCTTTGCCGCAGCACTAAACGCGGGAGATATTGACGTTGTAACGTTCCGCAGACTTTGTAACTTCGTTTTCCGCAAATATGGCGGAATATGCGAAAACTATATTTCGCGCGGTGCAAAAAAAGTAATGATGCACAACACCGTGCGCGCGCTTTCGGGGTTCCTTGTTTCGTATAAAGACGTTTCCGAGGGTGATATTTCCACCACGGAAAAGCTAATAAATATGCGCACGGAGCTTGCGCGAAGCGCCGCTTCGCCTGCGCTTTTGGAGCGCGCCGCAGATAAAAACGGCGGTGAGGCAGGAAAAAAATTTACCGATATGGCGTTCATTTTTTCCGCGTTCGACGCGGAGATGAGCGCGAGATTTGCAGACCCCGACGGCATGGTTGCTAAAATGAACGCCATGCTTGCCAAACACGATTTTTTTCATGGATGCGACGTTTACATAGATTCGTTCGCTTCCTTTTCGAAAGATCAGCTTGAAACGTTAAAACTTATAATGCGCTCGGCAGATAATGTTTATGTGACGGTTCCTTTCGTTCCGAATGAGGACAAGAACACGCCATGCTTTTTCGGCATTGCCGACACGAACAGGCGGCTTCACCAAACGGCAGAGGAAGCGGGAGCCGATATCGTGGAGGACACCGTACTTCTCGACGGACGAAGGTTTAAAAACGAAGAGCTTTCCTTCCTTTCGCGCAACCTTTTCCCCGGCAGCGGATACGTCAAGAGCGTTTACGAAAAAGCCCCCGATCATATACGCGTTACTTATGCTGCAAACGCTTTTGCGGAAAGCGAAGCAGTCTGCCTTGACATAGCGCGCAGAGTTCGCGGCGGCGCGAGGTACCGCGATTTTGCAATTATCGTCCGCAATACGGATGCTTACACGGGAGTTATCGACGCGATGATGAGGAAATACGGCATACCGTATTTTATCTCTTCTCGCACGGACATCACGGAGCGTGCGTTTATAAAATTTATACTTTCCTCGCTCGCCGTGTGCGAACGAGGATTTGCAAGAGAACTTGTTATTTCTTATATTAAAACAGATTTTGCGGGCGTGCTGCCCGATGAAATAAACCTTTTTGAAAACTACGTACGTAAATGGAGCATTACGGGTGCGCGGTTTTACGATGAACATGAATGGAATATGGCCCCCGAAGGATTTTCGGGCGAGATATCGGAAAAGAACGCGGAGCTGCTTGTGAAGATCGCAGAAATACGCAAAAAAGCTATCTCTCCGCTTCGCACACTCTGCGAGGATATTTCCGGCAGACACAGCGTGCGGTATTTCTGTGAACGGCTTTATAATTTTGCCGTGTCGATGGGCGCGCCGGAAAAGATAAAAAATGACGCAAAAAGCGCGAAGGAACGCGGCGACAAGGCGCTTTCTGCCGAGCTTTCTCAGCTTTTTGCCGTGTTCTGCGGTGTGTTGGACGCGCTTGTTAGCGCTTCCGGGGAAGCACAGGTTAACGTGGCGGAATTTACCTCACTTTTGCGTTTGGTGCTTTCGGAAACGGACATTGGCAAGATACCGACCTCGCTTGACGAGGTGACTGTATATGACGCGTCCACAGGCGGTTACGCAGATGTAAAAACGGCGTATATAATGGGAGTGTGCGAAGGTGTTTTCCCCGCGCGCGTGGAGGACGATGGGCTGTTTTCCGACAAAGAAAAAGAAATGCTCGCCGAGTGTGGAGTAGAGATAACCTCCACCGTGGAGCGCAGAATATGCGACGAGCTTTACCATTTCTACAGCGCGGTATGTGCGCCCGCAGAGGAACTTCACATAACTTACCCTGTTTACGATAAGGGAGGCAAGAAAACGCGGCGATCCCCCGCGCTTTTGAGCATAGAGGAAATGTTCCCGAAACTGCGCGAGGTATGCTTTGAGGATACTCCACGGCATGAACTTGTGGAGCGCGAATGTGCCTCATTTGAATATATCATGCGGCGTGACAGCGCGCTTTCGCGCGCGCTTGCCGAACATTACGCGGGAACGGAAGAATACGCAGACAAAATGCGATATATCGGCACACCGCTTTCTTCTTATTATTGCCGCATACCTGCGGAAGAGGCGAAAAAAATATTCCCCACAAGTATGCAAACGAGCTACTCTCGCCTTGAAAAATACATCGTCTGCAATTTTTCATATTTCTGCGAATATGAGCTTAAACTTAAAGATAATTCTCCCGTGAAATTCGGCGCCGTTGACGTGGGCAATTTCATGCATAAGATATTGGAAGTGACGGTAAAATACGCGCTTTCTCACCCCGAAGCGACGGACGAAGAGATAAAAGCGGAGATAAAAGAGGTCTGCCGCACGTATGTGGAAAGCCTCTGCCGCGAAAAATACGCGGAAGTTTCCCCACGGCTTATGCACCTGACGGATCATCTTACGATCTCTTCGGAAAGGTTTGTTTTACGTATAAGAGATGAATTCCGCCAGAGTAAATTTACCCCTCGCGATTTTGAAATAACTATCGGCAAGGGCGAGGATATCCCGCCGATAAAGCTTGAAAACGAAAACGGGCGTGTTGAACTGCGCGGTAAGGTCGATCGAGTTGACACATACGAGGACAGCGAGGGAAGAGTTTATATCCGCATTGCGGACTATAAGACGGGCAGCAAAAAATTCGATATAAGAAACATCGAAGCAGGCAGAGATATTCAGATGCTCCTTTACCTTTTCTCTATTTGCGAAAACGGTAAGCGCAGATATGGGGAAAATATTTCGCCGGCAGGAGTACTTTATGTTTCTGTAAAGCCTGCCGCAGAAAACGTAGACCTTGGCGTTCCCGCAAAAGAAGCGGAAAATAACAACAGCGGCTTCTTGCTTGACAGCGAAGAGGTGCTGACGGCGATGGAGCCGTCGCTTGAGGGAAAATACATTCCCGTTTCCCTAGGCAAAGGCGGCAAAAAGAAAAACGACAAATACCTCGGAACCGCAGAAGCGTTTGAAGATCTCAAAAAGAGCGTGGTAGACGTGGTGCTGCGTGCCTCCGACGATCTGCGCACTGGCAAAGCGGACGCAAAACCGTGCGAGGATGCGGTGTGCGAATACTGCAAAATGCACGCGGTGTGCAGAGTGAAAAAATAACTATCAACTTAAAAAATCCATGAAAGGAATGAAATAAATTGAAAATACCGGAAAGTATACTCAAAAAAGTCGAAAAACCCGGCCGTTACACGGGCGGTGAATGGGGTGAGGTCATAAAAGACCCCAAAAGTGTTGATATACGCTTTGCGTTCGGATTCCCTGATACATACGAAATAGGTATGTCCAACCTTGGTATACGCATACTTTACAACATTCTCAATGAGCGTGAGGACACGTGGTGCGAACGCGTTTACGCACCATGGGCGGATATGGAAGCGCAGATGCGCGAACACGACATTCCCCTCTGCACCATAGAGAGCGGCACACCTCTTTCAGAGTGCGATTTTGTCGGCTTTTCGCTCCAATACGAGCTTTGCTACACGAACATGCTGAATATGCTTGATCTTGCGGGAATTGAGCCCGAAAGCGTGAAGAGAGCGAACAACGACCCTATCATCGTTTGCGGTGGCCCTTGCACATATAACAGCGAGCCTGTGGCGGATTTTGTCGATATCTGCCTTATCGGCGAGGGCGAGGACGAGCTTCCCGAGCTTATGGAGATTTATAAAAAGCACAAAGTAAAGGGGTTTGACCGCACGGCATTTTTGCGCGAGGTTTCGCATCAAGAAAGTATGTACGTTCCTTCGCTTTACGACGTTGAATATAACGAGGACGGCACGATAAAAAGCTTCACTCCCAAATACCCCGACGTTCCCGCAAAGGTGCAGAAGAGAATAGTCAAGGATATGGACAAGGCTCCGTTCCCGAAAAACCTCGTTATGCCGTTTATCCAGACGGTGCAGGACAGGGTAGTGCTCGAAGTTTACCGCGGCTGTATACGCGGCTGCCGTTTCTGCCAGGCGGGAATGGTCTACCGCCCCGTGCGCGAAAAAACGCCCGAGGTGCTTAACGAGCAGGCAAAAGTTCTTGCAGACGCAACGGGTTATTCCGAAATGTCGCTTTCTTCTCTCTCCATCAGCGACTATACCTGCATTGAAAAACTTACGGATATGCTCCTTTCATGGACGGACGAGCGCAAGATATCGCTCAACCTCCCTTCACTTCGCGTAGACAGCTTCACAAAAGAGCTTATGGACAAAATATCCACTATTCGCACGGGTGGTATTACGTTTGCACCCGAAGCGGGCACGCAAAGACTGCGCGATGTTATCAACAAGAATGTGGAAAAAGCGGACCTTCTGCGCGCTTGCCGCGTAGCTTTTGAAGGCGGAAAATCTCAGGTCAAGCTTTACTTTATGCAGGGATTGCCCACGGAAACGGACGAAGACCTCGATGGTATCAATGAGCTTGCCGAAAGCGTTATAGACGAATATTACGCAACGCCGGGACGCCCGCGCAAATCCCCGCAGGTAACGCTTTCTGCCGCTTGCTTTATCCCCAAACCCTTTACTCCTTTCCAATGGGAGGCGCAGTGCGACCTTGACGAGCTTGAACGCAAGCAGAAATACCTTGTGGGCAAGGTCATGAACAGAAAGATAAAATACAATTATCATGACGCGAAAGTAAGCCGTATTGAAGCGATATTTGCGCGCGGCGACAGAAAGCTGGGAAAAGTATTGCTTGAAGCGTTGAAGCGCGGTATTCGCCTTGACGGTTGGGAAGAATTTTTCGATTACGACAAATGGATGGAAGTTTTCAAGGATTGCGGCATAGACCCTGCGTTTTATGCCAACCGCGAATTTGGCGAGGATGAAATTTTGCCGTGGGATAATATCGATATCGGCGTGACGAAAGCGTTCCTTTTGCGCGAACGCCATAAAGCATATGAAGCAAAGACCACGCCCAACTGCCGTTTGCAGTGCAGCGGGTGTGGCGCAAACAAACTCGGAGGTGAAAGATCATGTTGCCCGAAAATATGAACAAAGGCCCTAAAACAGATATAAAAGTGCGCGTTAAATTTTCCAAGACGGGAAGTCTTAAATTCATTTCCCACCTTGACCTTAATCGTACGATGCAGTCCGTATTTTTGAGAAGCAAACTGCCCGTTTGGTATACGGAGGGCTTTAACCCGCACCCCAGAGCGGCGTTTTCTCCCCCTCTTTCCGTCGGCGTTTCCAGCCTTACGGAATTTGTGGATTTCAAGATGGTGGAGGAAGTTCCCTCGGAGCAGATAATTGAAAAGCTCAATGCCGCTTTCCCAAAAGGATTGCACGCCGTTGCCTGTTACACTCCCGCCGCACACTTCCGCGACATTAAGTGGAGTCTTTACGAAATAAAATTCGAGCTTATGAACGGTGTACCCGCCGATATCTGCGAAAAAGCGAAAGAGGCTCTCACGGCGGACGAGATAATCATTGAAAAATTCAGCAAAAAAGGCGAGCCGAAGCAGGTGAATATCGCACAGGGGCTTCGTTTCTGCGACGCGTCTGTCGAGGGCAATATACTCACCGTACATGCAAAGCTTTCCTGCGATGAATTTACTTTTGTAAACCCGAAGTACGTAGGCGAAACGCTTGCAAAAGCTATGCCTGAAACTTTCGCGGGTGCGGAGGATGAGGTTTGCCGTATGGAAGTTTACCTTGAAGACGGAGAAACCTTGTTTGCGTGATAAATTATTAAGGCTCCCCATAGAGTGGGGAGCCGATTTTTAAATATTTCCTATTGCATTTTTTTCTGTTTATGGTATTATAGTAATATGATAAAACAAAGGCAGGGATGTATCATGGCAAAACGAATAAAAGACGAAAACACGGATTTCCTTTTTGAAGCTGTCCTTTCTCTAAAAAACGTAGAGGAATGTTACGACTTTTTTGAAGATTTGTGTACGAAAGTGGAGATTCGCGAAATGACGCGCCGTTTCCAAGCGGCAAAACTTATACGCGAGGGCGAAAAGTATACGACCATCGTGGAAAAAACGGGTCTTAGCACGGCGACGATAACCCGCGTAAACGGCGCTCTTCGTGACGGATGCGATGGCTATGCGCGCGCACTCGACGCGCTCGGAGTTGAGAAAAAATGAGCGAACAGTATTCTTCTCTTTCTTTGTTTTACGACGCGTTCATGCAGGACGTTGACTATGGCGCGTGGTGCGATTTTTATGAGGAATGTTTCCGTAAGTTTTCCACAGTAAATGTGGAAAGGATCGTCGATATCGGATGCGGTACGGGAAGCATCACCGTTCCGATGGCGGCGCGCGGCTATAAGATGACGGGGCTTGACCTGAGCGAAGAGATGCTCGCGCTTGCCGCGAAAAAAGCAGAGGACGCGGGCACGGACATTCGCTTTCTCGGCTCGGATATGCGCTCCTTTAACCTCGGGTTTCGCGCGGACGCGGCGATATGCTCTTTCGACTGTGTGAATTATCTTTTGAAAACGGACGATGTGGAGGCTGCTCTTTGGCACGCGCACGAAAATATTGAAAAAGGCGGCATCTTGATTTTTGACGTTGCAACGCCTTATAAATATAAAAACGTGCTTGCGGACAACGCTTTCGTCTATGAGACCGATGACGTTTTCATGACTTGGGAGAATTATTTTAACGAAAAAACAAATATCTGCGATTTTTACCTCACGTTTTTTGTGCGAGACGACAAGGTTTACCGCCGCGAGGACGAGGAACAGAGGCAGAGATGCTACGCTTTGCGCACGATACGCAAGGCGGTGCAGAACGCAGGCTTTTCTATCCTTTGCGAATGTGCGGACGTGGATTTTTCGCCTTTGCAGGAGGACAGCGAAAGATGCTTTTTCGTTTGCAAAGCAGAATGAAGAAACGCACCTAAGGGTGCGTTTTTTTGAAATAGGAACAAGACTGCTATGCGGTCTTGAACTATTATATCAGGTTTTTTCTTTTTGAAAGAAAAACCCTTGGAAAAAGAAGCAAAAAACTTGCAGGTTTATCGCATGCAAAAAAGAAAACCCTACGCCGTCGGCTTCCCGTGCGATTTTGCTAGCAAAATGCAAGGAATTTGCCCTTCGAGCGTAGCGAGAATTAAGCCTAGCAAAAAAATTGTGCAAACTCCAAAGGGGTATAGATATGCTCTAAGTTTGTAATTCCGTCAAGTTCTGACTTGTAATAAAAGCGCGGGACGATATATCAAAAATTATGATAAATATATTCACGCGTTTAAGTTGAAATTTGCATTTAATGGATCTGCGACGCGGTTCCGATAGATTTTTGCGAAGTGAAAATCTATCGTGGAGTCGCATTCGCCATTATTTCTACCTCTCGCATGCGAGTAAAGGGAAGGATTTTTTTTCTCTTTTTGCAACTTTTTCTCGAAAGCGAGAAAAAGTTGAATATAATTAGTTTAAAGAACGCATAGCGTTCTTTTCCTCACAAAGAGCGTTCACGCTCTTTGTGAATAAGAAAAAGGCATAACCTTGCGGTTACGCCTTTTTCTTATTCATTCTGGTGTAAATTATCTGTGCTACCAAGACTGCACACACGCCTGCGACGAGTTTTCCGACGATGACGGCGGGTAGATAATCCTCGTTAAACGAAAGCGTGAATGCGAGGTGACCCGCAAAGGTGAACGCGGCGGAAACGGCGAAAGCGGAGTTGAGCACAACACCTTTGTCGTCCATGTCCTTCATCATGCTGAACGTGGTTACGTTCGTTGCAAGTGAGGAAACGAAGCCGAGGGCAGACGTTTCGTTTATGCCGATCTTGCCTGCAAGCTTGCCGAGAGGTTTGTTTACGAGCTTGCCAACGAGGAAGAGCAGAGGAAACGCGCCCGTCATAACGGCGGAGGCGTTGAACACGACCATTACGCCTTCTTCAATAGGGGCTGTGTGCGGAACGATATCGAGCCCGAGCAGAAATTCCGCGATGCCGATGACAAGACCTATAACTATTATTGTCTTTATGATTATACCGAAAACGTTGAATATCTTAACGCATACGTTCGGGATTTTGAGAAGGCCTACGGCGAGAATTGCCGAGAAAACGACGAGGGGAATGAGGTTTATCATAAGCTCGCCTATGGGCATTTTCACCATAAGACCCGAAACAAGGCAACCCACGGGAATGGCGGCGATGCCGCACATAAGACCGAGCATGATGTTTTTGTGCTGTTCTTTTTTTGTAACGCCGAGGGCGAGGGGAAGCGAGAAAGAGATCGTCGCTCCCATCATGGAGCCGACGACAAGACCGTTGAAGTAACCGGATGCTTCCGTTTTTGCAAGCTCCCTGGCGAGCGGCGCGCCGCCCATATCGTTTGCAAGGAGCGAGCCTGCGATAACGGAAGGTTCAAATGGCGTGTTTTCGGAAATAAGAGTGAGCACGGGGGAGAGAAGCTGTGCGATAAGCGGCGCGAGAACTATCATTCCAACCATGGAAAGCGTCATCGTGCCGAGAAGCATTATTCCGCGCTCGAATTCTTTGCCTATGCCGATGTGGTTGCCTGTTATGTAATCCAGTGCTCCCAGCACGGAGAAAATGAGCATTATTATTGATACTACGTTCATAGTGTCCTCCTTGATGTTAAATAGGGTTTGAAACGAAACCGTTTTTCGTCAGAGTCAAAACTTCTGTAAAGTCGCAGGACTTGATAAGCTCAAGCGTTTCGGCAAAGTGGCAGTCGAGATAGCGGTTGTCGTGGCAATCCGAGCTTATTACGAGGTTTACACCGATGTTTTTCATCTCTTTGAGCAAGAACGGCTGCGGATACGGCGTTGTTCTGTACCCGCGGGAGATGGCGCCCGTGTTTACCTCGAACACGTTACATGATTTTGCAAGGGTGTGGAGGGCTTCAAGAGCGTAAGAGCGATATTCTTTCGATTCCGTATCGAAGAAATCGTGCGTTTCGCTATGCTTTGTGATGAGGTCGAAATGACCGATAATATCACATTTCGCGTATTTGGGAAGGTCGCATATATTTTCGTAATACATTTTTGCGTATTTCATGCCATCGCCGCCGAAGTATTCATCGATAACGCGCTTTACTTCGTCTGCGGAGCGGTCAAAGCCGACGTATTTGCCGTCTATGAGAAAATAATGATACGAACCGATTACGTAATCGTAGCCGACGAGCGGGTCCTCGGAGTACATATCAAACTCTATTCCGCAGAAAACGTCTATTTTATCTGCGTATTTTTCTTTGAGGCGGGAGATCTCTTTTTTATATTCTTCCGTGCCCTCAACGGACATGGAATGAGAGGGTGAATAGGACATATACGAATGTCCCGAAAAGCCGATGGAGTTAAAACCCAGTTCCAGCGCGCGCAGAACGGTGGATTCATACGTGTCCTTGCCGTCGCACAAAACGCCGTGGGTGTGAAGATTTTGTGGGTACATGATGTTGGCTCCTTTTTGTGTTTATTTTAAGAAATATGTACGAGCCGCGGCAAATGTCCCGTAGCGGGGAATATTTTTTCCGTAAGGTCCGCGGTCTTTATGCGCAGGCTCGTTGTGTTGATGCAGGGGTGACAGCCGAAATAATCGCCGTCCAATATATCTTTGTCCACAAGTAGCTTTACGCGGTTTTCTTTGTCGTTCATAAGGCCGAGCACGCTTACCGAGCCGGGCGTGAGGTCGAGCATACGTTCAAGGTCTTCGGGATCCCCGAAGCAAAGGCGGGAAGAGCCGACTTGGTCGGAAACCTCACGCGTGGCAAAATGCTTGTCCGCGCGCATCATCAAAAGATAGAAGGACGTCTTTGCTCTGTTGCAAAGGAAAAGATTTTTGCAGATAGTCGCGCCGAGCTCTTTGTCTATTTCGGCGCAAGCCTCCATTTTCATGGCGGGTTCGTGGTCTATGCGGTAATATGTAATGCCGAGGGAATCGAGAAAATCGTACGAGCGAATTTCTTTTTGCAGTCTGCCCTCTGTGTTCGCGGGTCTGCCGAGTTCTGTTGACATGGTATTTCTCCTAAATTACAAAACTATAAAACGTATTTAATTATTTTACCATAATTTTTTTGCTGTGTCTATATGAAGAAAAAAATAAATCTTTTTTAAAACTATGGAATCGCGGTCAAATATATGATACAATAAATAATATAATACCGATTTGGGAGAAGCAATGAAATATCTTGAATCTTTCATAATACCTAATGAAAATGCTGAATCGGGTTTTATTCTCTCGTTTCCGTATCAGTTTGAGATGATGTGTTATTCGCATGAAAACGCTTATCCGTTCAAAATCTTTCCGCAGAAAGAATTTTCGCACATAGATTTTGACCATGTTACGATATTTTACGGCGGCAACGGTTCGGGTAAATCCACTTTGCTGAATATTATAGCGCAAAAGCTTGCGCTCGCGCGATCCGCGCCGTTTAATAATACTCCGCTTATGAAGGATTATCTTCGCTTGTGCGACTTCACTCTTTCGTGCGAGAAACTGCCCGAAGAGAGCAGAATTATTACAAGTGACGACGTTTTCAATTATCTGCTCGACCTGCGCACGCTCAACGAGGGCGTGGACGGGCGGAGGGAGGAACTTTTTGAAGAATACAGAAAGCTGACCGATCCGAGCGAGCCTGCGTTTTTGATGCGAACGATGGACGATTACGACGAGCTTAAACAGAGAAACGAAGCGAGGCACAGCACGAAATCCGCGTACGTCACCAAAAGGCTCAATACGCGCGAGATCAAGGGAAAATCAAACGGAGAAAGCGCTTTTTATTATTTTACGGAGCACATAAGGGAAAACGCGCTTTATTTGCTCGACGAACCGGAAAACAGCCTTTCACCTAAGCTGCAAACGGAACTGCTCGCTTTTTTAGAGGATTCCGTGCGTTTTTTCGGATGTCAGATAATCATGTCCACACATTCGCCGTTCCTGCTTTCCATGCAGGGCGCGAAAATATACGACCTTGATTCAACTCCCGTTGCGGCAAAACAGTGGACAGAGCTTGAAAACGTGAGGATATATCACGATTTTTTTGAAAAACATAAAAAACAATTTTAATAAAAATAAACGGCGAGAACCGAAGATAACCGAGTAAAGTTCTTTGCCAAGCTTTCTTTCAAGAAAGCGGGAAGGGGTTAATTATGACACTTTATGAAGCAATGTACGCGCGCCATTCCGTGCGCAAATATACTGACGCACCTATAGAACAGGAAAAGATCGACGCTCTGCAAAAGGAGATAGACGCGATAAAAGCCGAAACGGGGCTTAACGTCGAGCTTATTCAGAACGAGCCGAAGGCTTTTTCCGGCACTCTTGCAAAATATGGTCATTTCAGCGGCTGCACAAACTATATTTCTTTCGCTGCACCAGACGGCAGGGACGAGGAGATAGGCTACCACGGCGAAAAGCTTGTGCTTCTTGCTCAAACTCTCGGACTTAATACGTGTTGGGCGGTGCTTACGTACAGCAAACGCTCTGTTCCCGCAAACCTTGCAAAAGGCGAAAAGGTGCAGGCTGTCATCTCTATAGGATACGGCGTACATGAGGGCAAGGAACACAAAAATAAACCTCTCGAAGCCCTCTGCGAATGTGAGGGAGAGATGCTCGAATGGTTCAAAAACGCCATGGACGCGGTTCTCACTGCTCCCACGGCGCTCAATCAGCAGAAGTTTAAGCTCACGCTTTCGGGCAACACCGTAAAAGCTAAAGCCGCAAACGTGCCTTATGCTAAAATGGATTTGGGTATTGTAAAATATCACTTTGAGCTCGGCGCGGGAGACCATAAATTCGAATGGGCGTGAACAAGATGAAAATAATGTTCGTATGCCACGGCAACATTTGCCGTAGCCCTATGGCAGAATTTATTTTTAAGAATATGCTTTCGGAAGCGGGTGTGCAAGGTTTTACCGTAGCTTCTTCTGCCACGAGCACGGAGGAAATATGGAACGGTGGGGGCAATCCTGTTTATCCGCCGGCGAAAGCGGAACTTGCGCGCCACGGAATTTCCTGCGAAGAAAAGAGAGCGGTTCAGCTAAAGCGGAGCGATTACGAAAAATACGACCTTTTTATCGGCATGGACAGCGCGAATATTCGCAATATGTACCGCATTTTGGGCGGCGACCCGTGCGGCAAGATACACAAGCTTATGGACTATACGTCCCGTGGCGGCGACGTTGCCGACCCTTGGTACAGCGAACGATTCGATATTGCTTACCGTGATATCCACGATGGTTGCCGGGGACTTTTTAACTATATAATTAAGAATTGAGAGGAAAATGATATGGCAGAGATCACAAAAGAACTTTACGAAGAACTCAAAGAAACAAAGGTCTCGCGCGAGGAAATATTCGAGGGGCATATCGTTCATCTTGTGAAGGATAATGTCACGCTGCCCAACGGTGCGGCGGCGACGAGAGAGGTGTGCCTGCACAACGGCGCGGTTTGCGTAGTACCGATAACAGATGATGGAGATATAATTATGGAACGCCAATTCCGCTATCCTTTTGACGAGGTCATCTGGGAAATCCCCGCGGGCAAGCTGGACAAAGGCGAAACGGACGAACTCTCCGCTGCGGCGCGTGAGCTCCGCGAGGAAACCGGTTATACTGCGGAAAATTATACGTTCATCGGTTACATTTATCCCTCGCCCGCGATTTTAAGCGAGAAAATAGCGATGTACGTTGCTACGGGACTTCACAAAGGAGAACAGAATCTTGACGAGGATGAATTTTTGGACGTTGTGAAAGTGCCGTTTGATGAAGTCGTTAAAATGATTATGGAAAATAAAATTCCCGACGGTAAAACGCAGACCGCCGTGTTAAAGGCAAAAATACTTTTAGGAAAATAAGACGAAAAACACGCCGTAAGGCGTGTTTTTCGGTTCTACCGCGAATTCTACTTTTGGTGGAGTCGGTTTTACGCAACGCGATACCGAATAGCATTGACTCTAATGCTTGTTTTATTTATCATATTTTTGGTAAATAATCAAAATGATTTCATGATCAAGGAGAGCAAAATGAGTTTTTCTATTGTTACGGATACATCAGCAAATCTTCCCGTGGAGTTCGTGCGTGAGCACGGCATCACGGTCATTCCTTTTTCTTTTTACATCGACGGCGTGGAAAACACCTGCACGGACACGGAGGGTTTTGACGGCAAAGAATATTATAATATGATACGCGAGGGCAAAGTCGTTACGACCTCGCAGATAACGCCAGCGCGCTATATCGAATATATGAGTCCCATTTTGGAAGCGGGGCAGGATGTGCTTTTTATCTGTCTTTCTTCGGGCGTGAGCGGTGCGTATTCTTCTTCTAATCTCGCGGCGCGCGAGCTTATGGAAAAATACCCCGAAAGAAAAGTCATAACCGTGGACAGCCTAGGCGCCTCTCTTGGCGAGGGTCTGCTTTCTGTTTACGCTGCAGAGGATAGGGCGGGCGGCAAGAGCATAGAAGAAACCGCGGAGCATCTTAACTCCGTAATACCGAAGATGAACCAGCTCTTCACTGTTGATGACCTCAAATATCTGCGCAGAAGCGGGCGCATATCGGGCGCGACGGCTGTTGTCGGCTCGGTGCTGAATATAAAACCCATGCTCGTGGGAAACGAAGAGGGAAAAATAGTTTCTTTTGCTAAGGTTCGCGGCAGAAAGAAAGCTGTAAAAGAGCTTGCGCGTCTTTATGCAGAGAGGGTTGTTGACGGAGAAAACCAGATCATCGGTATTTCCCACGCAGATTGCCTTGAAGAGGCGCAGGAGCTTGCAAGAATGGTGAACGAAGCCTGCGCGCCCAAGCAGATACTTATGGTTTGCCACGAGCCCGCGACAGGAAGTCATGTCGGCCCCGGTATGCTTGCAGTATATTTTCTCGGTAATGACAGAGATGTATAATTGATTTATAAAACTTTCATCCGTTGAAAGGAGAACAAGACAGCGATGCCGGTCTTGGCTGGAAGCCGACATCGCCCATATTTCTTTCTTATTACAAGCGATAAACCTGCAAGGTACTTGCTTTTTTTCTTCCCGTATGTTACATTATAACTGTAACAAAAAGAAAGAGGTGGGGTCATGTCCATATATCATGTATCAAAACTCGGAAACGATAAAAATGCGGGAACGGAACAGTTTCCATTCCTTACGATATCCCGCGCGGCGTGCGTTGCCGAAGCAGGGGATACAGTGGTTGTTCACGGCGGCGTTTACCGAGAATGTGTAAACCCCGAGCGCGGCGGTCTTTGTGATTTTAACCGTATTACATATACCTCAGCAGCGGGTGAGCACGCCGTTATAAAAGGCTCCGAGGAGGTTCGCGGCTGGGTGCGCGATGGCGAATATTGGCTCATTAAGGTGGATAACGCCGTGTTCGGCACGTTTAACCCGTTTGCCGAAGAAATAGACGGAGACTGGCTTCGCCGCCCGCTCGACCACAAAAAGCACACGGGCATGGTTTATATAGATGGCGAAGCGGTCATAGAAGCCACGACATTCGATGCTCTCGCGGGTGAAGAAATGCGATGGTTTGCGCAGGTGGGCGATGACGTGACGGCGATATATGCGAATTTCGCAGGAAATGACCCGAACGCCGCTCTTACGGAAATAAACGTGCGCCGTTCCTGCTTCTACCCCGAAAAACAGGGGCTCAACTACATAACCGTGTGCGGCTTTGAGATGGCGCACGCCGCTACAAAATGGGCTCCCCCAACGGCAGACCAAACGGGACTTATCGGCACTCATTGGTCAAAGGGTTGGATAATCGAAAACAATATCATTCATGACGCGCGCTGCGCCGCTGTTTGCGTTGGCAAAGACGGCGCTACGGGCGATAATATGTACAATAAATATCACAAAAAAGCGGGCGGCGTCTATCAGTTTGAAGAAATGCTCGCCGCAAAGAGAATGGGTTGGAGCAAGGAAACTATCGGCTCACATATTATCCGCAACAATGTTATCTATGATTGCGGGCAAAACGGCATCGTCGGTCATATGGGCGGCGCTTTTTCCGAAATATACGGCAACGAGATTTACAATATCGGAACACGCAACGAGTTTTGGGGCCATGAGCTCGGGGGCATCAAGCTCCACGCGCTTATCGACACACAGATACACCATAATCATATCCACCATTGCGCGATGGGAACGTGGCTTGACTGGCAGGTTCAGGGCGTGCGCGTTTCCTGCAATGTGTACCACCACAACGATATCGATATCAAGATAGAAGTGACGCACGGCCCGCACCTTGTTGACAACAACATATTCGGCTCCGCGCAGAATTTCCAAAACGCGGCACAGGGCGGTGCGTACGTTCACAACCTTTTCTTGGGCGGGATGTATAAATACGATGTCCTCGATCGCCCCACGCCATACCATCTGCCACATTCCACGGAGATAAGCGGGTGCTCTCTCGTTTACGGCGGCGACGACAGATTTATCAACAACATCTTCGCTTATCCGCAGGAAGCGCAGAAAAAGGATTTTGAACCCGGCCTTTCAATGTACGACGGCTCGCCCGTTTCCTTGCAGGAATATATAGATATTGTTTGGAAAAAATACCCCAAAGGCGACGTTTATCAGTTTTCTTTGGAAAAACAGCCCGTATATACCGCGCACAACTTCTATGCGGATGGTGTTCCTTCTTTCGAACGCGATGAAACGAGCGTGAAAACGGAAACTCGCACTGACGCGAGGATCGTAACGGAAAAGGACGGAGTTTACCTTGAGATGACGGTGGATACATCATTTGAGAATATAAAGACGGAGGTCGTTACGACGCAGCGGCTCGATATGCCGCGCCTTACGGAAGCACCTTACGAAAACCCGGATGGTACGCCAATAACGGTGGATCGCGACTTGCTTGGAAACGTGCGCGGCGAACACCCTACGGCAGGCCCCATTGAAAACCTAGGCACGGGCAGTGTCAGAGTGCTGCTTTTCAAAAAGCAATGAAATAACGCAAAAAATGCACCCTTTGCCCAACTTCCTTATGAGAAGTTGTGCAAAGGGTGCATTTTTTGTATTTGACGAAATCGACTTTGTTGTGTTATAGGCAATTTCGTTGAAATATTTTAAAACGAGAGAAGAAGAGTGCGCGCAAGGTCATTTATTTTTCAATAAGATTTGTTTTCTTAACTTCTTTTGTTTCAGGGTTTACGCGGTACGTTGCAATTTCGAAGGGTTCGAGAGAGAATTCTTCACAAAGACCGAGAGCGGGCATTGTGAGTTTCGTTGTGCGCGTTGTACCTGTAGGGTTAAAGAGGCGGAGAACGAAATCTTCACCGCGTTCGGCCTTCTTGAACGCTGCAAGAGTGATGGCGTTATCTGAAAGCTGTGCGAAGGGTTTGATAGTATTTTCTTTCTCTTTTTCGCAACCGATGGGGAAGAAGGAGAGCGCGAAAGGTTCTTCTGCGAAAGCGTTTGCTTCGCGTTCGATCTTTTCAAGTCTTTCGTCTGCCTTGCCTGCGTCGAATACGAACGTGAAATCGTGTTCGCCCTGGTCGATGAACGGGGAGAAGCGATCCTGTTCCATGATGTAAGGTTTACGAACGGAGAAGTCGCTCTTGCCTGCGGAATAACCGGGAGCGCGAAGAAGAGTTATTCTCATCTCGCCGTCGAGGCAATCGGAGCCGTGCGTGCCGTCGTTGATAACTGAGAGCGCGTATTTGTCGTCTTTAACAAGGTTCCATTTGCCACTTACCATTTCTTCGCCGTTTGTAAGGAGCTTTTCGCTGCCGTATGCGGCTTGTCCGATATAATCGCAAGCGATAGTCGTGGGAACGGAGATCTTGAGCATCTTCATCTTTTCGTTCCAGTAAACTTTGTCGCAAACTTTAAGTTCGGAGGAAGTTTTAGAAAGATAATATCTGCGGCACATTGTGGAATCTGCATATTCGAATACAGCTTCAACTATCGTGCGAACATCGCCGTCCTCGATAACACGGACGGATTTAGCCATGTGACCGTCGATGATGCCGGAGAACGAGGTGCCGCGCTCTTCGCCCATGAGCTTGAATTCACCGATGATGTTGCGGAATTCTCTTTCCTTGTGCGCCCAGCAGTTTTCGTCATCCTTCATAACGAGGGGACGGAGTGCGCCTGCTTTGAAGTAATCCTTACCGTCAACCTCATATTTATCTACAAGACCTGTTGCGAGGTTAATAACGACTGTCATATGGTCGTTCTTGAACGTGAAAGCGTCGCCCTTGAGTTCTTCTCTTTCCGCGGGAGTGGGAATGAGCTTGATCTTGATGTCAAAACGCGTCATCGTACCTGCGGAGAGTTTTGCTTTGAATACGGAACGTTTGCGCCAGTCAACGTTGAAGTTTGAATATTCATGCTCGCACTGAGAGGGAATCTCTACTCCGTTCTGATATACAATGGGGAGCGCGAAGAGTTCGCGATTCTTGTTCTGGTCGGGAAGCTGATATTCAACCTCAACGACTTTCTCTATCTCATAGGGATGGGGATTGTATACGAAAACGGGGATAGTGCCGTCTTCTGCTTTTGCTTTGTCGCGGCAAAGACCGAGGAAAGCACTTATCTTGATGTTGTTAAGCTCTGTAAGACCGTGACCTGCAAGAGATGTGGAATATTTCTCTACGGGCGCGATAGCGGAGCCGGGGAGTATATCGTGAAATTCGAGCATGAGTAGGTCTTTTGTTGCGGCACCGATCTTGTCCGCGGGGTAGTTGTAAACGCCTGCCATAGCTGCGTGAGCCGCCATCTTTTCCGTCATATAAAGCTCATTTTCAAGCTTTCTGTGGAGCTGTTTTATGCGGGACATTGTTGTGTAGCAGCCCGTGTATCGGGGATTGAGTATGCCGTCGTAATCCGGGAGCTCTTCGCCTGTGGCACGGAGTTCTTCGAAATACGCTTCGGGGTAGGAGTGGATGAACTGATATTCTTCTTCTGTTTCGTTCATCTTGCTGATCTTTTCGTAGTCTATTCTGGAAGGACCGCCGCCGTGGTCGCCGATGCCCCAGAGCACCATGCCGACTTTTTTGCCGCGGTTCTTTTCAACGTAGCCTTTTATCTTTTCGTCGGCTTCGCCGCGGTGTGATTCATAGGAGTTGTAAGCGCGGTGGCAAGCGATCTTGGAACCGTCGAAGCCTACCCAGTTGAAATCCTCTGCGGGAAGCGCGAGCATATCGGGTTCGGGACGGCAGAAGATGCAGGAATCGAAGCCCGCTTTTGCCATAATGGCAACAAGACCGCGCGTGTGGCCGAACGCGTCAAAGTTTATAACGGTCTTGGGGTCTGCGCCGAATTTATCCATAAAGTAATATTTGCCGTGGAGTATCTGGCGAACGAAGCTTTCGCCACTGGGCAGGTTACAGTCAGGCTGGAGGTACCAGCCGCCCATGATGTGCCATTTGCCTTCGGCAACGAGTTTCTGTATGCGCGCAAAAAGCTCGGGGTCGTTTTCTTCCACCCATTCGTAAAGCATGGCTTCATTGTGGCAGAAGATGAAGCCGTCGTAATCTTCGCAGAAGTCTGCCGCAACGCGGAAAGTGGAAAGTGTTTCGGCAACGCCTTCGCCTATTTCCCAAAGCCAAACGGGATCGATGTGGGCGTTGCAGATGAGATGCATATTTTTTTTCATGTTTTTACCTCGCATAATGTCTTTCGACAAGTCTATATAGTCATTCTAACATAACACGCACACAAAGGCAAGCGTAATTTTGAGAAAATGAAGAAAAGCAGAGGCGCGGCACCGCTTATCTACCTGCCTAGGAAAGCATTTTCGTGTAGCTTTTTTATTTTTGTTTTGACAAGAAAGCCAGGGCAACCAGTATAAAAATAAGAATTACAGCCGCAACGGTTGATATTCCGTTTAATTTTGCGGTGCTTTGTTGGACCGCCGAGGACAATATATCGCTGTTAAGAGCGTGGACAGAAACCATGAAAAGTCGATTAAAAATATTTTTTTCACTTTTTTGTACATACTGTCACCTTATTTTCATAGATTTCGTGATCTCCGCAAACTCAATGGTGTGAACTTTTTATTTACCTATATATCTCGACAAAAAACAAAAAATCTGTACTGATATTCAAAAAGATTTCACAAATATTGATATTATTTTTATTTCTTGTATATACTTTCTCGAAAAAATATGTTAAACTAATATAAACACATTTGAATTTATATCCGGAGGATATCCAAAATGGCATTGCGGCTGACCGAAAAGTCCGATATCAAAATTTTCATACTCTATCTGCTCTCTCAAGTGGAACGCCCGCTGGATTTTGTAACGCTCCACGATATGTGCGTGCAGGACGAGTTTATCAACACTTTTGATTTTATGGACGAGTTCTATGAACTGCGCGACCTTAAAGCCATAGCCGTTGAGAAAAACGAAGACGGCGCGGAAACTGTGCGCATCACCCGTAAAGGGCGCGACACCGCGCAGACCATGAAGGACGCTATCCTTCCCGAGATACTTGACCACGCTGTGCGTTCCGCCCTGCAGCTCATCTCATTCCAGACGCGCGGCCTTTCGCCTCACGCTTCCGTAGACGAAGCGCGCGATGGCAAATACATGTTCACCTGCTCCGTAGAGGGTGCGGACGGCGTGTATATGGAAACCAAAATCCTACTTGATTCGCGTAAACAGGCAGACCGAATGTTGCTAAATTTCGACGAGCGAAGCGAATTTATTTATCGCGGCATGATGGCGCTGCTTTCGGGGGATGTAAATTATCTTGCCGAAAGCTGGAGCGAGGATCTAGCAGTGACGGACGAAGAACAAGAATAAAAAATTCGGAGGATCTTATTTTGAACGGCGAAAACAACAACGACGAAAAAAAGAAAAAACGTTTTAATCTTTACGATTTCATGTACGGGCGCGGCGGAAAAGGCGTGCGCAAAAAAGACGTTATTAAAAACTACAATTTCAAGAATTTTTTCAAGCTTTTCGGCAGAAAGTTCCGCTATATAGTAAACACAAACTTGCTTTACATCGTAGGAAACTTCCCGATAATATTCCTCATTTTCGCGGCGAGCGGAAATTTCAGCCGCCAATCGCTCCTTCCCACGAGCGAAATGTATTCAATAATATACGGTATCACTACTGCGGGTGGCAACACTCCCGCAATGTCCGTGCTTTCGGGTATTCACGGCTTGATGTCGAGTTTCCCGGTGCCGCTTGGCGCGGACAATATGTTCGTTAAAATATTATTCGGACTTTCGTTCCTGCTACTCATAACGTTCGGTCTTGTAAACGCGGGCTGTGCGTACATTATGCGCAACGTGGTTAAGGGCGAACCCATATTCCTTTGGACGGACTTTTTCGGCACGATGAAGAAAAACTGGAAAATGGCTATCCCAATGGGTATTTTGGACGCTCTCGTTCTTTCACTCTGCACTTACGCTGTATATTATTACTATATATACTATCAGACAATGTACATCATGTTCTTCTGCTCGCTTGTGACTTTAGCGATATATATGTTCATGCGATTCTATATGTATATGATAATGGTAACTTTCAAGATGAGCTTTTTCAAGGTTATCAAGAACAGCTTTATCTTTTCCATTCTCTGCTTCGGCAGGAACGTGCTTGCGCTTCTCGGTATAATCTTGCTTGCATTTGTTACGATGGTGTTCGCGGCGGCTTATACGCCGATAGGCGTGATCATTCTGCTTGTGTTCTTCTTTGGCGCGGCAACGTTTATTTCAAGCTACGTTGCGTACCCGCAGATGAAGAAATACATGATAGATCCATATTATAAAGACAGTGGCGAGGAAGCCGAGGAGGAAGAACCCGAGGAAGCTTCCACGCCGAATGGCAAACTCGGTGGCTACGGAGAAGACGACGGTGAACTCTACGAAGCAGGAGAGTACGTTACCGATGAGGACGAGTTCAAATCCCGCAAAAAAACGCAGGAATAATTTATGAATAAGACCGCGAAAGCGGTCTTATTTCTTTTATAACATAGGAAATTGTGCTGAAACAGAGTAAAACCTCTTCCGTCAGCTTGCGTTGCCACCTTTCCCAAAGGGGAAGACGGATGTGCCGTGCGCTCGCGCGGGGGAGAAGAAATGGCGATTGCGACTCTCCAATGGATTTTCACTTTGCAAAAATCCATCGGAACCGCGTCGCAGGTCATTCAATATCGGATTTTAACTTAAGCGCGTGTGGATACATAGAATTTATAAAAAAATTCTCACGCATTTTAAGCTTAAGTCAGAACTTAACGGATATCGGCGCTGTTCCGCGATGTTTGCCTTCGCGGGAAGCCGACAAGCCGAAAATTCTTTTTCTTACAAGCGATAAAACTGCAAGCTTTTTGCACCTTAAAAAAGCAGGAACAAGTGAATGTTCTTGCTTTTTTCTTTTTGTTGTGTTACATTATAACTGTAACAAAAAAGAAAGAGGTATACCTATGTCCATCTATCACGTATCCAAACTAGGAAATGATAAAAATACGGGAACAGAGCAGTTTCCGTTCCTTACTATATCTCGTGCGGCGAAAATAGCCGACGAGGGAGACACAGTAGTCGTTCACGGCGGCGTTTATCGCGAATGTGTAAACCCCGTTAACGGTGGGAGAAATGAACTGGGGCGCATCACATATGAGTCTGCGGAGGGCGAGCGCGCCATTATCAAAGGTTCGGAGGAAGTGCGCGGTTGGGTTTGTGAAGGCTCTGTTTGGCACGCACAGGTAGATAACACGATTTTCGGAGCTATCAATCCCTACGTCGAGGAGATAGACGGCGACTGGATGCAGAAACCGCTCGACCATAAGCGCCACACCGGCACGGTATACCTCGACGGAGAAGCTCTTATCGAGGCTTCAACGCTTGAAGAACTTGTACAGAACAAAATGCAGTGGTTTGCGGAGGTTCTCGATGACGTAACAGTTATTTACGCAAACTTCGGTGGAAAAGACCCGAACGCTTCTCTTACGGAAATAAACGTGCGCCGATCCTGCTTCTATCCCGAAAAGACAGGTGTGGACTACATCACCGTTCGCGGTTTCGAGATGGCACACGGCGCAACGCCTTGGGCACCGCCCACGACGGAGCAGTTCGGCATAATCGGCGCTCACTGGTCAAAGGGGTGGATAATTGAAAATAATATTATTCATGACGCACGCTGCAGCGCTGTCAGCGTCGGAAAGGAGATGTCAACAGGAGATAACCTTTATAACCGTTACCACCGAAAAGCGGGATATGTATATCAGATGGAAGCCGTTTTGCTTGCGAAGCAGCAGGCAGGCTGGGAAAAAGAGAAGATCGGTTCGCACATTATCCGCAACAACGTGATATACAACTGCGGACAGAACGGCATTGTCGGTCATATGGGCGGCGCGTTCTCCGAAATCTACGGAAACGAAATATATAATGTCGGCACGAAGCACGAATTTTACGGCTACGAAATAGCGGGCATCAAACTCCATGCCGCGCTTGACACGCAGATACACCACAATCATATCCATGATTGTACAATGGGAACATGGCTTGACTGGCAGGCGCAGGGAATACGCCTTTATTCAAACGTATATCACCATAATACCAGCGATCTTTGGATAGAAGTAACGCATGGTCCTCACCTTGTTGACAACAACATATTCGGTTCAAAGCAGAGTTTCCTCAATGCTTCTCAGGGCGGCGCGTATGTTCACAACCTTTTCCTCGGTGCGATATATAAATATGACGTTTTGCAGCGTTCTACGCCTTATCATTTTCCTCATTCAACGGATATAAAAGGTTTTTCCCTTACTTACGGCAATGACGAACGTTTCTATAACAATATTTTTGCCAATACATACGGCGAAGAAAATGAGCGTTGGAAACTCGGTACGGCTATATACAACGGCTGCCCCGATTCTCTTGAAGAGTACATCGACACCGTTATGACAAAGCACGGCAAGGGCGACGTAGAATATTACGAAAGAGAAAAGCAGCCCGTTTTCATCGCAAATAACTTTTACGCCGACGGTGTAAACGCTTACGAGCGTGAAAAAGGCGCTGTTTGCTCCGCTATGGCGGCGAATGCCAATATCAGCATGGAGGAGAACGGCGTTTACCTTGAAATGACGATCGATGAAGCATTTAAAAATATCAAAGCCGAAATCATCACAACGGAAAAACTTGGTATGCCGCGTATCGTTGAAGCACTTTTCGAAACTCCCGACGGCTTGCCCATCACTCTCGACAAGGATATGCTCGGAAATAAGAGAAGCGGCGCTCCCACGGCGGGTCCTATTGAAAACCTCGGCACAGGCAGGGTAAAGGTAAAGATAATAGAGAAGTGAATATAAAATTATTTCATCATATTGCAAATTACCTTGGAAAATGTTATAATAAACCACAAAAACAAAAAATAAGGCGAATAAAACGCCTAACCCAAAGGAGTTATTTTTATGATAAAAACTTACGAAGGCAAAACAAAAGACGTTTACGCTCTTGATAACGGCAACGTAATGCTTAAATTCAAGGACGATTGCACGGGCAAAGACGGCGTGTTCGATCCCGGCGAAAATAGCGTTGGTCTTACTATCGAGGGCATCGGCAAGGCTAACTTGCAGACCTCCGTATACTACTTTGAGCTTCTCAAAGCGGCGGGAATTAAAACTCATTACGTAAGCGCAAACGTTGAAGAAGCAACGATGGAAGTTCTTCCTGCAGAGTGCTTCGGCAAAGCGCAGGGCGGTAACGGTCTTGAAGTTATCTGCCGTCTTGTTGCAACAGGCAGTTTTATCCGCAGATACGGTGAATACATCAAGGACGGCACACCTCTTGAAGGCGGCTACGTTGAATGTACGTTCAAAAACGACGCAAAGGGCGACCCGCTCGTAACAGGCGAAGGTCTTGCAGCTCTCGGCGTTATGACACCTGAAATGTTCGCAAGCATGAAAGAACAGACTCTCAAGATTACAAAGATAGTTGCAGACGACCTCAAGACGATCGGTCTTGACCTTTGGGATATAAAGTTTGAATTCGGTTACAACAATGGCGAAGTTGTTCTTATTGACGAGATCGCTTCCGGCAATATGCGCGTTTACAAAGACGGAAAGATCGTTGATCCCGTTGAACTCACAAAGCTTATCCTTAACAGATAAATATACAAAAAACACCCCAAGGGGTGTTTTTGTATTTTGGGGAATTATGTGAATTTTGCGGTAAAACTCTTCGCTACGGATATTGTGTTAAAGTAGGGC
>JBGVFW010000271.1:0-4161 GCA_045121315.1 Eubacteriales bacterium | reverse complement strand
TGCCGCCCATGACGGCTTTGAAAGCGGCGCGAAGCGCCACTTCCGTTTTTCCAAAACCAACATCGCCGCAGAGGAGTCTGTCCATAGGCACGGCTTTTTCCATATCAGATTTTATCTCTCGCGCGGCTTCAAGCTGCGCATCCGTTTCCTCGTATTCGAACATAGATTCAAACTCTCTCTGCATTTCATCGTCCGCAGGGAAAGCGTAGCCGGGGCGGCGCTGTCGCTCGGCGTAGAGCTTGATAAGCTCCTTCGCCATTTCGCGCACTTCCTTCTTGACTCTTGCCTTGGTCTTGTGCCAATCCGAACCGCCGAGCTTGGAAAGTTTCATGCCCGCATCATCACTGTGCGGACCGATATATTTGGAAACGAGGTCTATCTGTTCGCAGGGAACATAGAGCACATCCGTACCCGAATATTGTATCTTGATGTGGTCGCGGCGCGTGCCGTCGTAGTTTTTGATATTTTCAATTCCCACATATCTGCCGATACCGTGCGCGTCGTGCACGACGAGGTCGCCCACAGCAAGGTCCGCGTAGGAAAGCAGTTTTTGCTTTGAGCTTTGTGCGACGGAGGAAGTCTTCTTCTTTGCGCGCTTTGCTATTCGCATACTGCTGCCCGCAAGCTCAGAAATGCACACAAACGCGGAATGTATAAGCTCAAACGACGGCACCGCTCCGCAAGTGATAACAGGGATACGGCGTGGAACGTCGTCCACGTGCTCATAACTCTGTATAAACGCCGTCTTTATTCCCGCGTCGTCAAGCATTCCCTGCAAGCTGTTGGCAGAAACTGCGTTTTCGCAAACGAGAAGCAAGGAATAATTGTTCTTTACAAAATCAGAAATATCCTCTTTAAGCTGTTCAAATCCTTCCGTGAAAGCGGGCGGCTTGCGCGTATAAAAAGTGAATATTTCCGAAAGCTTGCCCGGATAGGACGAAGTAAAATTATCAAGTATTATCGCGGAGTTGTGTTCGAAAAAAGAAAAAACTCTCTCTGCCGGGAACGCGAAATCCTTATACTGCGGCGAGATGAGCGAGTTTTCAAGAAGCTCGCGCACATCCTCCGCACTCTGCATTTCGTAGCCTTTGAGCCGTTCTTCAAGAGAAGCGCGCTCTATACCGAAAACGAGCGTTTCGCCGTTTTCGAAATAATCGAGCAGACACACTCGCTCATCATCTTTATATATATAAGAAATGTACTTGTCTATAAACGGCGCTTCGATGTCCGCGTCAAGGCACTCTTTTTCGTGCATGAGTGTGGTCTTGCTCTCTATATTCGCCGCCTTTTTCGCCATCTGCTCTATGTGCGCGGAAAGCGATTTTTTCACGTTCGCGTCCGGCAGGACCTCGCGCGCGCACATCACGGAAAAGGATTTCATCTTTTCCGTTTTTCTCTGCGTCATAACGTCGAAATAGCCGATACTGTCAACTTCGTCGCCGAAAAGTTCCATTCTCACAGGCTTTTCAAGCTGAGGTGGGAAAACGTCGAATATGCCGCCGCGCGTGCTGAACTGCCCGCGCCCGTCCACAAGGTCGCAGGCAACGTAGCCCGCCCCCACGAGAAGATTCGAAAATTCGCGGATATCGAGCACGTCACCCTCGGATATAGTCTTTGCTCCCTCCGCTATCTTCTCCCTCGGCGTCGTAAACTGCACAGCCGCCTCGGGCACGGTTATAACGACGTCGAGCGTTCCCGCGCATATGCCCGCAAGGCAGGATAGGCGCGCGTGCTCAAGCTCGTGCGATGAAACTATATTGTAAAGCACGGGGCGGCGCGAGGGGTAAAACGCCGTGCGAAGCCCGCAGTTTGAAAGGAATATGCGAAGCCGTTCCGCGCACGGCTCGTCTTTTGCGATAATAAGCGCCGTGCCGTTTTTTTCGTCGGACGTGAAAGCGGCGAGGAAAGCGTCAAGTGCCCCCTCGCAAAGCCCCGTTATGAGAAAAGGATATCGCCGCTTACGCGTGCGCGATTCCTCGTATGATTTTTTTATCTGACTGTATTCGCGCTCTGATCGCAGGCGGTCTAAAATTATGTTCATTAAGTCACTCCTTTCGGAAAACCATCCATAAAAATACAATAAACTCAGCCGTTGTAAAGACACATCGCTTTTTCGATGTCGCCCTTTACAATAAGCTCAATAGCATTATACGCCTTTTCAAAGCAGGAATTTACAAGTTTTTTGTCGTCCTGCGAAAATTTCCCCAAAACCCAATCCGCAAGGTCGTATTCGGGGTTGGGCTTTGCGCCCACGCCTATACGAACACGGCAGAAGTTCTGGCTGTCAAGGCACGCTATGATGCTTTTGAGCCCGTTGTGTCCGCCGGCGCTTCCGCTTTTGCGTATGCGCATCTTGCCGGGGTTCTGCGTGATATCGTCGCAGAGGACGATAATGTTTTCGGGCGCGATCTTATAGAAATCAGCCGCCGCGGAAAGTGCCACGCCTGAAGCGTTCATAAACGTCTGCGGCTTCATAAGAAGCACGCGCGCCCCTCCTATGTTCGTCTCTCCCACGAGAGCATCGAACTTGGCTTTTTGCACCTTCTCGCCTGTTTTTTCGCATATATAGTCCATCGCGGCAAAACCCGCATTGTGGCGCGTGCCGTCGTATTCCTTGCCGGGGTTGCCAAGCGCCGCAACTATAAAAGAGATGGGCGCGGACGCTTTTGCTTCCCTATCGGAAGCGATTTTTTTAAAAAGTTCATCTATGTTCATACTTTTCCTCTTGAAATTCGTTTTAATATCTGTTATATTTTATAACGTTTCGGGCATTTTTTCAAGTTTATATGTGATTTTTAAGAAAATTTTTCTCTTTTTTAAAAAAATTTCGCAAAATATCTAGATATTAACGAAAACTTGTGATAGAATATGCTTGTAAATATGGTTTTATATCATATAAAACATCAAAAATATTGGAGGATTGATACCAATGGCAAAAAAGTATGTTTATTTGTTCACTGAAGGCGACGCTTCCATGCGTGAGCTTCTCGGCGGTAAAGGTGCTAACCTTGCTGAAATGACAAAAATCGGCCTTCCCGTACCTCAGGGCTTCACAATTTCTACAGAAGCCTGCACACAGTACTATGAAGACGGCAAAAAAATCAACGATGAAATCCAGGCTCAGATCATGGAATACATCGAAAAAATGGAAACAATCACCGGCAAAAAATTCGGTGACCTTGAAAACCCGCTTCTCGTTTCCGTTCGTTCCGGCGCACGCGCATCCATGCCCGGTATGATGGATACAATTCTTAACCTTGGTCTTAACGAAGAAGTTGTTGAAGTTATGGCTAAGAAATCCGGCAACGCTCGCTGGGCTTACGACTGCTACAGAAGATTTATTCAGATGTACTCCGACGTCGTAATGGAAGTTGGTAAGAAATATTTCGAAGAGCTCATCGACAAGATGAAAGAAGAAAAAGGCGTTAAGCAGGACGTTGAACTCACAGCTGACGACCTTAAAGAACTTGCTAACCAGTTCAAAGCTGAATACAAAGCAAAAATCGGTCAGGACTTCCCCGCAGACCCCAAAGAACAGCTCATGGGCGCTATCAAAGCCGTATTCCGTTCTTGGGACAACCCCCGTGCAAACGTATACCGTCGTGACAACGATATTCCCTATTCTTGGGGTACAGCCGTTAACGTTCAGATGATGGCGTTCGGTAACATGGGCGACGATTGCGGTACAGGCGTTGCGTTCACACGTGACCCCGCTACGGGCGAAAAGAAACTCATGGGTGAATTCCTTACAAACGCACAGGGCGAAGACGTTGTTGCAGGTGTTCGTACACCTATGCCTATCGCACAGATGGCTGAAAAATTCCCCGCAGCTTTCGCTCAGTTCAAAGAAGTTTGCCAGATTCTTGAAAACCACTACCATGATATGCAGGACATGGAATTCACGGTAGAAAACGAAAAACTCTACATGCTCCAGACTCGTAACGGTAAGAGAACAGCTCAGGCTGCTCTTAAGATCGCTTGCGACCTCGTTGACGAAGGCATGATCACAGAACAGCAGGCTGTTCTTATGATCGACCCCAGAAACCTTGACACGCTTCTCCACCCTCAGTTCGATGCAAAAGCTCTCAAAGCAGCTAACGTTATTGGCAAGGGTCTCGGCGCTTCTCCCGGTGCTGCTTGCGGTCAGGTAGTATTCTCCGC
>JBGVFW010000270.1:0-10931 GCA_045121315.1 Eubacteriales bacterium | reverse complement strand
CCACGTGCTCGCCTCCTACGGCATGAGCGATAAAGAGGTGGACTCCACCATCCGCGTAAGCCTCGGCGTGCAGAACACGGAAGAGGACATTCACAATCTCGTAAACGCGCTGGCAGAGGGGATCTCTTCCCTTTCCCGCAGAACAAAATAAAGGTAACAAATGAAAGACGTAATTTTAACTAAAAGCACCGAAGAAACGGAGCTTGCAGGCGCGGAGTTTGCAAAAACTCTTTCCCGAGGGGATTTCGTCGCCATGCGCGGCGACCTTGGTGTTGGCAAGACCGCGTTTATCCGCGGCATGGCAAAGCACCTTTCCCCGAAATCGCGTGTGCAAAGCCCTACGTATCAGATTGTCAACGAATACCGCGGCACTATTCCCTTTTATCACTTCGATATGTACCGCATAGACGACGAAGATTCTCTCGTTTCCACGGGTTATTTCGATTATATCGAAAACGGCATATGCGCCGCAGAGTGGAGCGAGAAGATAGAAGAATTTATCCCCGAAAACCATATTGTAGTAACTATTTCAAAGATTTCCGAGGACGTAAATGTCCGGAAAATAGAGATTGAGAGGTGTGAAAAATGAAAATACTCGCACTCGATTCAACAGCCACGAGCGCAAGTGTCGCTCTTTGCGAAAACGGCACGCCTATCGCCGTGTACAACCAAAAAACAGGGCTGACACACAGTGAAACACTTCTGCCCATGGTCTGCGCCGTTTTGCAAAACGCCAAATGCACCGTGGATGACGTCGATATGTTCGCCGTTTCCGCAGGTCCTGGATCATTCACAGGTGTGCGTATCGGCGTTTCAGCGATAAAAGGTCTTGCCTTCGGCAAAAATAAAATATGCGTCGGCATCTCCACACTCGATTCCCTCGCGCGAAATGCCGCGGGAATGGACGGTGTCTTTCTCGCCGTACCGGTTATGGATGCTCGCAGAAATCAGCTTTATAACGCTGTATTTGAATACGACAACGGCGTTATGACAAGGCTTTGTGAGGACAGGCTCATCTCTGCCGAAGACCTACAAAAAGAGCTTGCGGGCAGAGATAAACCCGTCTACTTCTTCGGTGACGGTTATGCCATTGCAAGCAAGCTGGATATTCCGCAGAAGCGCGCCACGCCAAGCGCGCTAATATATCAAAACGCGGCTTCTGTCGCCGCCTCGGCGCTTTATAAATTTGAAAATTCGGAAGACAAGACTATCTATACAGACCTTGCTCTTTCCCCGAAATATTTACGCGCTTCTCAAGCAGAACGCGAAGAAGAAAGAAAAAGAAAGGAAACTTCAGTATGAAAACAAAAATCGCTCTCGGTGCAGACCACGCAGGTTATGAATATAAAGATAAGCTCATCGCCTGCCTTTCCGAACAAGGTTATGAATGTGTGGACTGCGGCACAAACGGTCCTGAATCCGTAGATTATCCCGTATACGCAAGCAAGGTTTGTGAGCTCGTTCGCTCCGGCGAATGCAACTTTGGAATCCTTGTCTGTGGCACAGGCATTGGCATGAGCATCGCCGCAAACAAACACCGCGGCATCCGCGCTGCCCTCTGCAACGAACCCGAGTCCACAGCTATGACACGCCACCATAATAATTCCAATGTTCTCTGTCTTGGCGCACGTATGATCCCCTTCGAAACGGCTTTGAACCTCACGAACGTGTTCCTCACCACCGAATTTGACGGTGGAAGACACGAACGCCGCGTAGAAATGTTAGATAAATTGCTATAATTCCGCTTATTCACTTGACATTCTTGTTGTTTATATGATACAATAAATAATAGGTTAAAGACGTTTCTTTTATGAGCGTCCCGATTATACTCCAAACGTGAAAGGATAAAATCTTATGAAAAAAATCGTTTCAATTTTGTTGACGGTTGTTTTAATGCTTTCGCTGGCAGTTACAGCTTATGCGGGTGCCATTACATACGACCAAAACACGATCCCCTGTATTGACTTTATGGACTTTGCTGACAACAATATGTATTGGGCAACAGCTGACGAAAACGGCTCTCTTCCCACTCTTAACCCCACAGAAGACAGTAAGCCTACTTCCGCCGTACTCAGCAATGAATACGATACATATCTAGACCGCCTTTCTTGGTCCCTTACCGAAGACAACGAAGTTCTTAACGTTGTCTCCAATTCTGCCAGTACTTGCGGTATCGCGTTCAAACTTGGTGAATTCCGTCACAACATCAATATCGGTCTTGAAAGCAACGGCGCCGCTGAATATATAAAGATCAGAATTAGAAACAAGAGCTCCGCTACAAAGATTGCTTTCGCTTGGACTCGTAACGGTCTCTCCGGTTGGACTCGCGGCATTTCCACTCTCGATATCGATTCCAGCATGACAGGCTGGTATACTGTTGTTATCAACATCAGAAACCTTAATATCGACACAAACACAAGTCTTGATCAGAATGGCACATTCTGGGGCGCACAGCTCAGAGACTTCTTCATTTTCCCGTTCGGTTACAGCGGCTACGGCAGTTCCTACGAAGGTTATGAAGGTGCCGAAATGGATATCGACTACATCGTTATCGGTAGCTATGATTATGTAACAAATTATAAATCCGAGCTCGAAATCAAAGAAGAAAGCGCAACGTCTTTCACGCCCATAACTCTCCCCGAAAAGACAACCTATTACATCGGTGAAAAGCTCGACCTCACAGGTCTTCAGGCTAAAATCGAATACAACGACGGTACAGTTGAATACGTTGACAGCGCAAGCGCTATTTACGACTTTGACGAACCCGCTGAAAGCACAACAGTAACGCTCAAATATGGCGCATACGAATTTTCTTATGACGTAAAAGTAATCGCTGTCGAAGACGTGGAGATTGAAACTCCTCCCGAATCGACAACGTTCAACAGAATAGACATTTTGCAAAACGGTTTTAAACCTACTGGGCTTACCTTGAAAGTAAACTTCGCAGACGGCACTTCTCAAATAAAAGAACTCAATCAGTTCAAGCTTGAAGGTACAACGTTCGACAGTGCCGGCGACTATATTGTAACCGCTAACTTCTACGGTACAAAAACAACTTTCACAATTAAAGTAATCGACATTGAAAAAATCATCGTAACTCATCACGATGAAAAGGTTTACTACGGCGACGAACTCACGGCAGACAATTTTGACGTAACTTGCGTATTTACAGACGGTTCGGAAGTAGCTTTGGCAGATTCCGGTCTTGCATCTTACTTCTCCGTTTCCTGCGATACTGAAATCGCAGGCGGCGACGTTACAGCATACGCTACTCTCGTTAACTCCGCTTATAATATTGATCTTGCCACAGAAACTACGGTAACAGTAGAAACTCCCGTTTCCATAAAAGTTACTAAATCTCCTACAATCAAAACTCCTGGGCTTGACACAACGTTCAATAGATCTTCCATCACAGTTTCATACATATACAGCGATACGTATGAAACCGATAAAGGTGAAATTGAACAGGTAAAAGCACCCATCAACGAGAATGACCCCGACTTAATTATCAACTATGACTTCTCTGTTCCCGGCGAAACACAGCTCAAGATCAAAGCTGCAAACGGTCTTACAACAACTTTTGACGGCATGAAGGTTAGAGACGCTGTATTCAATGTTGAACCTCTCGTTCGTGAAGGTACAGTCGATCTTCTCGCAGCGAAATTCCCCACATTCTGGCTCATATTCATCATCGTAGCCATTTGCGTGGTTGTTCTCGTTGCTGTATTCTGCGTTCTCAAATTTGTATTTAAAGTTGATTTCAAACGCAAACGCAAGAGAGCAAGCCTTGACGATATTTTCTAATATCACAAAAACAAAAAACGAGGGATTATAGGATTGGGTCCTAAAGGACAATAATAACAATCAAATATGCAAAGCCTCGGCAAAAAATGCCGAGGCTTTTTGTAATCAATTATTCAACACGCCACTTTCCGGAATATTGGGAAAGCTGTTTTTGAATTTTGATGAATTCATCTTTCTCGCGTATCTCGTCAAAAACTGTGTGTTTCAGTTTCTTAAGCAAACGGTAAGCGTCATTGTTCGAATCTCCTGTTGAAAATGTCTCTTTCGCCATATCCCGAAAAATAAGAGAAGTTCTTTTTTCGTCAATGGACGAAATAAATTTTATAGCGTGTTCCGAAGCTAATTGCAAATGTTTCAGTGCATTGATTTTATCATGTTTTTTTGCATAATAAAATGCTTGCTCTCGGTGAGTGTCGCAAAGTTGCGTATGATAAAAGCCGAAATCTCCGTTTTCAAAAAACAAATGCAATAAAGCGATACGTTTATCACGAATCATCGCAAATTCTTCTTCCGTATAAACCCATTTACCCGAATCCAATTTGGTTTGTAAGAAAAACAAGCTGTTAGAAAGATGTTGAAATAATGAGTATATTGCAATCTGCTTGCTTTCATATGCCTTGGTTCCAGAATAAATGGTACTTAGAAGACATTCTTTTGATTCACACAATACAGGCATGGAATTTGCTAATTTTACTGCCTCATCTATTCTGCCTGTGTCACGATAAGCATAGCATAAGATTTGAATTGCACCATGTCTTTGATGTTCCTCGGTGCTTTTATTAAGAACATATTCCCCCAATTTAATTGTTTCCTCAATATATTGACTATCACCAGTGTTGTCGTGTTGCCAAGAAGACAAATACATTAGATGATAGATCAGTTCGATATTATCAGGATATTCTCTCATCCCGTCTTCCAATATGGTTCTTGCCATGTCCAAATAACCTTTTTGGGAATATTTATCCGCTTCATCACAAATCGCTTTAATATTTTTTTGTTTTTGTGCATGATCAATCCCTAAAAGCTCATCTGAAGCAATATTGAATAAATTACATAGCGGTGCAATCAATGAAATATCAGGCATTGCCATATCGGTTTCCCAACGGCTGATCGCTTGCGGAGAAATAGAAAGTATCTCTGCAAGCTGTTCTTGTGTCATTTCACGCTCGCGGCGAAGTTTTTTGATTGTTTTTCCAAAACTCATAGCAAAAATCCTCCTATTGTTACATATCAACCGGTTGTGAGAATATTATACAATAAAACTTTTTAGTTGTCTATATCTTGTTAATTGAGAATAATTCAATTTTGAATTGATTTCTTTCTCATAAAATTGTTGTACTGCCACAATAGTGGTGAGTAAGTGCGCACTTCCAGACAAACAAAAAGCCTCCCTTTACACAAGGGAGCCTCTGATTGTAACCGTTCTTTTTATCTATTGTATTGTTTTTAAACTGTCCTTTAGAGCCCGAGGCAATTCCCTCGGTTTTGTTTTTGCAGCATCGCCTAAAAAACGAGCCATAGCGCGTTTTTGTTTTAGGCAGTATTTTTACACGTTGAAAAGGAAAATCATGATTATATCCGTGCATTTCAAGCAATTTACATAAAAGAGGCTTTCCTTTTGCGTCCTAATAAAATTTTTTTCAGAGAGGTAGCAATCAACCATGTGACTTAGGAACTTTCATCACGTTACACCGTGGGAGAGAGATTTACAAATCACACATTAACCTTTCAACATAAATTTCTTTACGACAAAAAAAGCACCCTTGCGGGTGCTTTTTTATTGCTTTGATATAATACCTTGATATTATACGCCACCGAAACCGGAGTGTGCAATACCCTGAATGAGGTATCTCTGACAGAAGAGGTAAAGAATGATAAGCGGAGCTACAACGAGCATACCTGCTGTGTTCATTACGATAGTAGCGAAAGTACTCTGTGCTGTCGTGTTACCTATAAGGACTTCGTCTGTAATAGCTTTAAGCGTTTCGGGCATTGTGGACCAGAAAGCATTGCTTGTAAGAAGAACCTTGTCGGAGTTAGGAAGAAAGATATTCGTGTAGAATATATCCGTCCACTGCCAAGAGAAGGAAAGGATAAACACTGTGATAAGCATCGGAACGGAGCAAGGAAGAATGATGCGGAAGAATGTTTTAAAAACACCGTAACCGTCAACATAGGAAGCTTCTTCAAGTTCATCGGGAATACCGCGATAGAACTGACGCATAAGGAAGATAAACAAGCCGTTCTTAAACGCAAGACCTGTCAATGAGAGCAATACAAACGGTGCATATGTACCGTGCAAGCCGGATTGCAAACCAAGCAAGTTATACAAACCAGTAGCTTCAAACAATCCGAAAATATCAAAGGAAACAAAACGCTGAACAAGTGCGGAAGCGAGAATCTTCGGAGGCACCAAAAGCGTAATGATTACGAAAATGAATACAAATCCTCTGCCTTTAAATTTAAACTTAGCAAAGCCGTAACCGATAAATGCACAGACAAACGTTTGCATAACAGCGCACACGAGAGAAAGGATCGCCGTGTTAAGAAGTGCCGTAAAATAACCGTTTTCTGTTATCAGAAGCGTGTAAGTCTGAATCGTGGGGTACTTAGCAACAAGCTGTACGTCCGTCTGGAGCAAGTCCGCAGGGCTAAAGAATGACTGAAGTATCTTAGAAGCAAAGGGATAAAGGATAACGTAAGAGATACCGAGAAGAAGAAGGAATTTGAATAACGAACCAAGAATTTTCTTGTAGAAGAACGTATTCAAATATTTCGCTTTAAGTCTTTCGGCGAGAGGAGCTCTATCAAAATCAGCTCTGATTTTGTTTTTAGACTCCTTTGTGATTTTTGTCTGTTGATTATTCATAAGTCTTTTTACCCTCCTTCTCAATTATCGTTACGGCGCTGGTAGAATACGAACGAAGAGCAGATCGCAGATACCAATATCAACGCGAGTGCGACAACAGCAAAGTACAACCATGCCTTAGCCGACTGGAGAGGATCGGGGGACAATGTAAGCTCTTCTCCCAAAATGTTCAGCATTACGACATTGCTTTCAGACGTAAATGCATCGATAACAGTGTAGACAGCATTTGTCAAAATCATCGGGCTGATCATCGGAAGTGTAATTTTCCAGAATATTTCCCAAGAGGATGCGCCTTCCATCTGGCACGATTCATACACAGAAGGAGAAATGGACTGAAGACCTGCAAGGAAGATAAGCATCTGTACACCGGAACGGTTTACGATATCGAAAATATTTTCAACAAGTCCGGTAACGAGATCAACGATGCCGCCGCCAAAGCCAAGACCGGAGAACATAGCAGAGATATCGAGCGAGCTTGCGATGCTACTCATCCCGCTGCCATCAACCGCACCCGTATCAATTCCTTCAATAATGCCGGAAGCCGTTGCAAGAATTTCCGCAGATGTTGCATCGATTCTTGTAATGATACCTGCACCAACAACGACGGGAATAAAGAATATGGCACGGAACGCCGCGCGTCCAACCATCTTTGTGTTAAGGAGAACCGCGATAAACAAGGAAAGCATCAAAATAGCAACGATGTCTATTGCCTGTTCGCCAAGGCTCTTTACGAGCATTTCAATAAAAGTTTCACCGGAGTTTGCGTCAACTGTAATAGAGAAAACTTCTTTATAGTTGTCGAAGCCTACCCATGTCAGCGTATAACCACCGCCCTGGAGGGCTGCAACTTTGCTATAACTAGCAAAGCTGTAGCCGATGGATTCAATCATAACAGGAAGATATACAAGGAGCAAACCCAGTACAAACGGAAGGATGAATATCCAACCCATTCTTGCCCTTTTTTCATTAAGAGAAGCACCCTTACGTTTGCGTTTTGTCTGACTATTGTCTTTTGTAGCAGTATTGTTCATAAAAAGTTACTCCTCCTTTCAATCAATAATAAGATAGCTCTGTGCGGAAATAAGCTGATATTCTGTATCGCTTATCTTCACGATTACGCTGCTTTCAGTATAGTTGATGTAGATAACATCACCATTGCTGTCTGTAAGTTTAGCAACGTTTGTAGTTGTAGTTCTGATAGAATCGAGAACTACCTGCATAGCGTCCTGAGCGCGTTTGATAGAGTTAGCGTTGCCGGAAGCAACAGCCTTTTCAAGATTTTCGTTAGTGGAAGCGAAAGATGTAAGTGCAACTGTGCCGGGAGTATAAGCTGTTACGTCTTCGCGGGCGCTGATCTTGTTAGTTGTACCAACAACTGCGCTTTCCTCAACAAATGACATACCTGCGAGGATATAAACGCCGCCGTCTTTTGCTTCGATAGCAACTTCAAAGTTGTTGTAGTTGATGTAGAACGTCTTTATTGTGCCGTTTGCAGCCGTGTAAGTTACGGATACAACGTTGGAAGCGGCGTTCTTCTTAAGCAAAGCCTGAACAAGTTCAAGTTTTGTCTGAGCATTTGTGTAAGCTGTCTTAGCGGATGTTTCAGTAGCGATAGCCGCATCTGCATTCTTCTGGTCGCTTACAAGCTTATCTGTGTTTTTAACTGCCGCATAGTAAGCCGCGGATGTTGTTTCAACGTTAGAAAGAGCGTTTCTGTATTCTGTGAAGAGCATGTTTGCTTCATCGGCTTTCTCACCTTCTTCTGCGTTATCGCTAACCTTGAAAGCTCTTACAACTTCGTGGTTTGTGATAGCAGCATTCTGAAGATTGCCGATAGCGGCGTTGATCATGTTGTAGTAGTAAACGATATCTTCAGACCATGTTTCAAAGTTTACAGAGTAGTAGTCGCTCAAAGAACCGCCTGCGTTCTTAAGTTCTTCAACATTGTCATAAGCGAGCAAGAAATAAGGAGAAGCACCGTTTTCGATGGATTTCAATACTTCGTACATAATATCGCCGGACATATTAAGAGCGGAACCGGAGTATTCAATGCATCCGTGGAGCACGATACCCATGAAAGGAATCGCTGCCGTGGATATAGAATAGTTACTGTTATCAAGTGGAACATTGATAATATCCGTTACGTAAGGGATCGTGTAGGAGTTACCGCCTTCAACGAGAACGGAATTATAATTTTCATAGAGTGCTTTGATAAAGTCGATAGTGTTGTTCTTGGAGTCTTCGCGAGTAATCGGATCTTCGGAGTCGAAGTCGGAATTAAGGTCTGTACCGAGAGTCAAAGCTGCGAGAGAGCCGTTGTAACCGTCGAAGTCTTTGAAGAATTTGTCGTAAGCTTTAGAGAATTTGGAGTAGATGTAATCGTAAGCGCCTGTGGATACAATGTTTGTACGTCCGAAGCTTTCGATAGCCTGGAATACAGAGTCATATTCACGTTTTGTAGCGTAACGGTCACTCATCATAAGAGCAGCGTGTTTCTTATATTTGAAACCGGAACCTGCTCTTCTAACGTTAGCAAAGTCGAAGTTTGGCATGATCTCGATGCCTGTTTCGAGTGCATACTCGATAAGGTTTTTGAAACCGTTGTTGCCGCCGATTTGTTTTGTGAACTTAACGTATGTGGGGTATTTAGCTACGGAAACCGTACCGTTAGCATAACCTGTAAGGATATACTTGATATTACCGATGCCGGCTTCGCCAAGAGTAGAAGTCATCGTCTTGATATCATCGAAAGATGTCAAAGCCTTTGTAACCGTTACAGGGAACGTAAGGAATGTATCTTCAACCTTGATAGCACCGAGAGTCTGGATATAAAGAGGAATCTGTTCGCCAATCTCATCATCCGTGAAAAGCGCGATAGCGCCTGTGCTGATGAGGTAATCGCGGTAAGCGTTTGCCATACCAACGTATGTGGGCGCGCCTGCGGCATCTTCGGAATCGCCGAGGAGGATATAACGGATAGTGTAGTTACCCGTATATCTTGTGTCGATACTTGTGGAAACGGAAGTGTTGCCGCTAAGAGAAGAACCGAGAGAAACACTATCGGACTGCTGCATGGAGAAAGAAGCGTATACTGTGTTGTATTCACATTCACCTGTTGCAAGGTTAGTCCAGATCATCGTTCCCAGAGAAGCCGTAAGGCTCGCCATGGATTCGCCTTCTTCAATAATAGCAACATAACCCGTTCTGTAAGAAGAGGATGTGATCATGTTGGGACGGCCGCTTCTCGTAACTTCTTCCGTAATCGTGTAGTAGTTGGTCAATCCAAATACGGGAATACGGCAAGTTTGAGCGTTGGCTGTCGTTGTTGCAGCTGTAAGATCTTCGTATGCGTAGTCGATACCGTACATGGAAACACTCTGCGCACCGGTTTTAATGGAACCGTCTGCATTGAAGTATTCAAGGATAGTACCACTTCCGTCAGGGAGGAAGAGGTAGCCGCCTGTTGTTTCCTTACCTGCAACTTCTTTTACTGTGCTGCATCCAAAGTAAGGAAGCATCGTGATAGCGTCGAGAGAGTAGTTCGTTTCATTGTATCTGATACTCTTTGCGGGTATAGTAGCCGTGAAACCATTTTCATCAAACGTATATTCAATAGCAAGTCTGAAAAGAGGGGGTTCTTTTTCGGAACCTTCGTAACCTGTCAATTCATGGTCATATTCGAGTTCATCGAATGTATATTCAGGGCAATATTTTCTGATAAGGTCTTCAATTCTCTTGAGAGTCTTTTCAGAGTTATCCTTGATAACATAGAATGTGAGGTCGGGGTTTGTCTGAAGAACGGGGTAAGCGTTCATCAAAGTCTGTTTTGTAGCTTCAATAGATTCTTTGGAAAGGTCAACAAGTGTATAAGAAGATTTGAAAATGTTTTCAATAGCAAATCTTTCATCCTCTGTGATACCGCTGTTAGCGTTATCGACAAGAGATTTGAGTTTAGAATAAATAAGAGTTTCAAATCTTGTCTGTTCGATCATACGAGGAACAAGTCGCTTGGCTTCAACAGTACCGATAGCGTATTCAACACGGATACCGTCGGAGATCTTTTTGATCTCAATCTGGCCGCCGAGCAAAGCCGCGGAAGTAAAGCTGCTGAGATAGCTGATGTTGCCTGTGGAAGTATCTGTGTACTTGATCATTATCTGAGAAAGGAGCGCCTGCTTCTTTACTTCAGTAATGGAGCTGTCAACAGCTATGTCGTAGGGGTTGGAGAAAGTGTATTCTCCTGTTGACAAATCTTTAA
>JBGVFW010000269.1:0-4372 GCA_045121315.1 Eubacteriales bacterium | reverse complement strand
AAGGATAGCTTCCGTGGAGCGGTAGTTTTCCTCCAGCTTTATAACTGCGGCACCGTTTATCTTTTCGTCGAACGTGAGGATATTTTCAACCGTCGCGCCGCGGAATTTGTATATACTCTGGTCGTCATCGCCGACTACCATGAGGTTGTTATAGCCAGCGGAAAGGAGCTTAGCAAGCTCAAACTGCGCAAAGTTCGTGTCCTGGAACTCGTCAATGAGCACGTAACGGAACTTTTTCTGATAATGAGTGAGGACTTCCGCGTTCGTTTTAAGCAAAAGCACAGTTTTCATAATTATATCATCAAAATCTACCGCACCCGCTTCCTGAAGCTTAGCCTGGTACATGGTATAAAGTGAGGATATCATCTGCATTTTGAAATCGTTGTGCGAAATATCGTCGTCGAAATCCTTCGGTGTCATAAGGCTGTCTTTCGCCTTGCTTATCTGTGCAAGGACAGTCTTGGCAGAAAGCGTTTTTTCGTCAACGTTAAGCTGCTTCATGCACTCCGTTATGATCTTTTTGGAATCGTCGGAATCATATATAGTGAAGGAGCGAGGAAGGTTCGCGTCTTCGCTGTGCGCGCGAAGTATGCGCAGGCACATGGAATGAAACGTACCGCACCAAATATCATTTGCCTCTTCGCCAACGATGTTGGCAAGGCGCGTCTTCATTTCGTTCGCAGCTTTGTTTGTAAACGTTATGGCGAGTATCTGCCACGGTGCGGGAGCAAACTCCTCAAAAGAAGCAAGAGTTTCACCCGAAACATCCTCTTCTGCCGCAAGAGCTTCAAGCTCTTTTACATATTCTTCGGTAACGCTTTCGGGAACCACTTCAGAAAGATACGCGTTACCGTATTTCAAAATAAACGAAATTCTGTTTACAAGCAATGTGGTCTTACCGGTACCCGCACCTGCGAGAACAAGGAGTGGACCGTTTACGGTGAAAACGGCTTTTCTCTGCATTTCATTGAGAAAAGCGAATTTTTTTTCAAACAGCGCTCGTTTCGCGGCAAGATAACGCACGGAAAGTCCGTGGGATTCATTAGGCATCTGTTAATACCGTCCTTTCGATAACAAGGTGAAATCAAAATTAAAAACATATTATTTTAATTATACAATAAAATTTTAATTAAAGCAACATAAAATTTTTATAATTTGTCGTATAATGTCGTAAAAGTTTTTTCATAAAAGTGTTGTTTTCTTTAAACGAATGTGATATTATATTACTGTATTGTATTTATTTCGGCAACATTCCGCTTTCCACGCCGTGTATCGGCGTCATTTGTACGAAAGCTTCATCATAAAAATTTTAAACTCGACCTTTTGTCACAGTATCGTCCCATTACTGCTGAAGCAACATAACGGTCAAAACACTTTGTTTTGGAGGTATATTTTGAACAACAACACAAATTTTAATAGATCGCCCGGGCAGCAAAATGCTTCCCGTCCCACACAGAACGGTGCACGCCCCACACAGAATGGCGCACGTCCCACACAGAACGGCGCACGCCCGGTTCAGAATAGTGGAAAAACACCTAAGAAAAAGATGCGTTTCCATCCCAATAAAGACGGAATCATGGCAATACTCGTCCTCTTGCTTATAGTAGTTCTTGTAATAACCATCATCGTCTGCATCGTTAAAGCCATTTCGGATGCAGTCTCTTCCGGAAATGACGACACCACGGAAACTACTATAACAACGATAGATACCTCAACCACAACGGAAGCAACCACAGTCATCACAGATATCGTTACGACCTCCCCTGTTGTCGGCGCATGGAACGAAGGCTATGTTCTTGAAAATTATAGCAATTCCAAGGTAAACGAAGGCAATCTCGTCCTCGTAAACTACGCTAACGAATACACCTTTCCCGCAACGATGGAAAAGAAAATAGTTGATATGTACGGTCAAACAGGTCACGGCTCCGTTTATGTGCTCGGTTCTGGCGTCAAGCTCAACACAACTATCATCTCAAGCCTTGCACAGATGCTCACGGAAATGAGAGCCGCAAACACGTTAACGCTTGGCAGCGGCGACAGGATAATGATAAATTCCGGTTACAGAACGCTCGATTATCAGCAGACGCTTTATGACAAAGCCGTTTCCAACGGCACGGAAGGTTATTCCGCAAGAGCGGGCTATTCCGAACATCACACAGGTCTTGCTTTTGATATCAAGATATACACGAGCAAGAGCGCAACTGTTGACCTTCGCGCAAACGAGCAGGATTGGATAATGGCAAACTGCGCAAAATACGGTTTCATTCTCCGTTACCCCGCAGAAAAAACGGATATAACGCAGATTCTTGAAGAGTCTTGGCACTTCCGCTACGTAGGTGTTCCTCACGCGCAGTACATAATGGAAAACGACCTCTGCCTTGAAGAGTATATAGACCTTCTCCGCGAGAAATATACATACGGTGTAAACGAACCGCTCAATTATACTGTTGACGGCACGGAATATATCATTTATTTCGTTCCAGCAAGTCTGGTAAACGACACGACCTCAGTTACTGTTCCCGCTTCGGGTACATATACAGTTTCCGGCAACAATGTTGACGGTTTCATCGTTACTGTAACAAAATAATTGATCTATGCAAAATCCCGCTTGAAAGCGGGATTTTCGATATTAAGGGGGAATATATGTCATCTTGGAATCCTTGGCACGGGTGCTGCAAAATAAGCTCAGGGTGCGTGAACTGCTACGTTTACAGGCGCGACAGCAAATACGATAAAGACGCTTCGCAAGTCGTAAAAAACTCAGACTTCGACCTTCCCGTTCGCTTGAAAAAAGACAAAACGTATAAAATAACTAGCGACGACGGGATAGTTTACACCTGCTTTACCTCCGACTTTTTCCTTGAGGAAGCGGACTCATGGCGCGCTGAATGTTGGAAAATGATGAAGCGCAGGTTCGACCTGCACTTTCTTATCATCACTAAGCGCATACACCGCTTTGCCGAGTGCATCCCGCCCGATTGGGGCGATGGATATCCGAACGTGACGATATGCTGTACCGTTGAAAACGAGGAGATGGCGCGCTTCCGTATGCCCATATATAAGGCGGCAAAAATATGCCGAAAGATCGTCATATGTGAGCCATTACTCGGAAAGATAGACCTATCCCCCTATCTCGACGAAACGATAGAAGAAGTGAGCGTCGGCGGCGAATCGGGAAATAACGCACGTGTGTGCGATTACGATTGGGTGCTGGATATACGCAGACAATGCGTCGAGGCGGGCGTGCCGTTCACGTTCCGTCAGACGGGCGCAAGGCTCAAAAAGGATGGGAAAATATACCGCATTTTGCGAAAATACCAACACACGCAGGCAAAAAAAGCGAACATAGACACGTAAATCAGCATAAAAAGCTTCCCTTAAAGGGAAGCTTTTTTCACACATAGGATTTATCAATATTGACAACAGAGAAATAATTTTTATCAATAGTTTTAACTATCGTCTCTATGTCTTCGCGAATTTCGTCTTCGCTCTTTTTAACGTCAAAAGGAACAACAACATCGAAAATTACATTTGTATGCGTCGGTCCCGTTACCATACGGAAATCGTGGATAGTCAGCTTATGGTCGATACATTTAACAAGCGCGTCTATCTTCTCTTTTACCTCAAGAGTTACCTCGTCGTCCGTAATGATGGGGTCCATATGTATTACCGCATCGCATTTAAGTTTTTCACGCAGGTCTTTTTCGATATTGTCTATCATATCATGTGTTGCAAGCAGATCCGCGTCCGCGGAAACCTCCGCGTGAAGGGATATCATCGTTCTGCCGGGACCGTAATCGTGCACGATAAGGTCATGTATGCCCTCAACTCCTTCATGAGAGAATACGATTCCTGAAATTTTGTCTATAAACTCCTTGCTCGGCGGTTCGCCCAAAAGTGGGCTTATCGTTTCCTTTGCAGAGCGCATACCCGAAAACATGATGAACGCTGCAACCGCAAGGCCGCAGTATGCGTCTATATTTATATCGAAGAAATGCGAGATCAGGAGGCAAACAAGCACCACGCTCGTCGCAACGCAATCCGAAAGGCTGTCTGTTCCCGTCGCTTTCATCGCTGAAGAATCTATCTTTTTACCTATACCGAAATTGTAAAATGCCATGTACGCCTTTATCAGCACAGAAAAAGCGAGTATACCCACCGTAAGCAGGCTGAACGAAACAGGTTCGGGAGAAATTATCTTTTCCACAGAACTTTTGCCAAGCTCAAATCCGACAAGAATGATGAGCATGGAAACGAGCAAGCCCGAAAGATATTCTATTCTGCCGTGACCGAACGGGTGGTGTTTATCCGGTTTTTGCTCAGACATACGAAAGCCGAGCAGAGTTATCACGGAAGAACCCGCATCAGAAAG
>JBGVFW010000268.1:0-2692 GCA_045121315.1 Eubacteriales bacterium | reverse complement strand
TTCATGCTCGCCTCTGTCAGCCACGGGATTGGGATAAGTAGGCGCTTTGAGAAGCGTGAGCTTGAGAATATTTTCTTCCGCGCTGTAACCGTATTTGCAATCGTTGAGGAGCGCAACACCGAAATCCGCTTCGGACATATCCGTCCATTTGTGTGCGCATACTTCAAACTTCGCTTGGTCCCAAGGGGTATTGCGGTGCGTCGGGCGTTCGATATGACCGAACTGAATTTCGCAGTTCATGTGATTTGCTCTGACGTCAAGCGGAAACGCCGCTTTAAGAAGAACGTGGTCCTCATGCCAATCAATATAGGTATCAAAATCAAGACGCGCGGAGTCTGCTTTAAGCGTTATCTTCTGTTTAAAGATAGAATCGCCGTATTTGCGCGTTATGCATATGCCCGCGCAGAGGGGCTCGTTTATAACGGTGACGTCGGAAACATCGTCAGCTATCCACTTCTTCTGCTTATAGTATTCTGTTATCTCCCATGCATCGTACACTCTGGGGAAATCCTCGAATACCTCAAAGACGTTGCCCTTCTTGCCCGATTCAATAACCTCACGGCAATTTTTCTTATCGTAGAATGACGTGATATGATACTGCTTGTCAAATTCTACTCTTGCAAAATCATTTTCAATAGAATGCGCGTCAGCTTTTACGGCGTATCTGCACGTTTCGATATCGGAAAGAACCGCATAGCCGTGCGACGGCACGTTTGCCACATTTATGAGTTTATCTCCCGCGCGAACGATTCCCGAAAGCGCGTAAGGCGTGGGATTGTAAACGAGATATCCGCCGTTTGTGCCGATATTTTCCGCCAATGCGTCAAGCGCGGAGCCGTACAAAACCTCGCCCTCGGCAAGAAGCTCTGCATATTCTCTGTCGCTGTCCTCATAAACCTCTTTTATAGAAGAACCGGGGATAATATCGTGGAACTGGTTTTTGAGTATGGTGTACCAACATTTTTCGATATTTTCCGCAGGATATGACTTACCTAAAAGCGCATGTGTGGCAACGTTAGCTGTTTCAGCTTTTGAAAATAGAAATTCGCAAAGTCTGTTGCATTTTTTGTTGTGTGCCATCGTGGTGTACGTGCCGCGGTGCATTTCAAAGTAGAGTTCGCCCACCCATTTTGGAACGAAAGCAAGCTTTTCTGTGCTTTCCTTAAACTGCTTTTCTATAATATCAATAGTTTCGCACGCCTTACGCATCGTAACGCGAGGCAAGCCGGGCAAGCCGTATTTAAGTCTTTCGTAGCTTTCAAGCATATTTACGTTCGGGCCGCCGCCGCCATCGCCAAAACCAAACGTAGAAATATGCGTGAAGCTATATTTTTTATCTTTATGGCGAGCATTTGAAGAAGCAACAACTTTCGCATCAAGCCCTTTGACGTAAGCATCCGAAAGCACGGCAAAAACCTGCGAGCCGTCTATACCCTGCCAGATAAAGTTATCGTGCGGCTGCTTGTTCGTCTCATTCCACATAAGCTTTGTTGTGAAAAATCTGTCAACGCCGCTTTTTTTGAGTATCTGCGGGAGAGCCGCGCTGTAGCCGAACACGTCGGGAAGCCAAAGTATGCGGTCTTCGTGTCCAAACTCATCGCGCATAAATTTCTTTCCGTAAAGGAGCTGACGTATAAGGCTCTCGCCGCCTGCAAGGTTTGTGTCTGCTTCAAGCCACATCGCGCCCTCTGTTTCCCATCTGCCCTCGCGCACGCGCTCTTTTATCTTAGCGTAAAGTTCGGGGTCGTTTTTCTTAACATATTCATAAAGCTGTGGCTGGCTCGACATAAAGATATAGTTTGGGTATTGCTCCATAAGGTTTATCGCTGTTGCAAATGAGCGCTGTGCCTTTTCTTCCGTCTGTGCAAGAGTCCAAAGCCAAGCAACGTCTATATGCGTGTGACCGATAAGTGATATTTCCGAAAAAGCATCCTTGCCGCAAACCTTGCCGTAAAATTCTTCGCGCATATATTTTTCCGCTTTCCGAAGGCTTTCGTAGTAATCCTCGGAGTAGGTTTTTCGAAAATCTATAAACCTGCACGCCTCGTCGAGCGAATTGAGTATTGCATAATATTCATACGAATCTTTATTGAGTGCTTTGAGCGCCGTTCCCGGAACTTCTATATCATAATAAAGTTTATCGATAAGAATATCCTTTGTTTCAAGGCTGAAATTGATAAACAGCGTGGCATCCATCATTCCCTCATAAAAATAGATGTAAACGTCGCATTCGCCCTCCGGCATAAGCATATCCGTATGCTGTGTATCAAACGCCTGCATCGCCGTCGTACCGTTTACAAAAACGGTACATTGCGGGTTTGCGGCGTTCCACCCCTCTTTGCCCGTGTCAACGTGAAGAAAAGTGAGCTTTCCCTCTTCGTTTTGCACGTTCACATTAAAATGAAACCACGCGTGCTCGTCTTCCTTGAAAAAGTTGGATTCTTCACTGCTCCCCGTAAACGGAAGCCACGCCTCGTTTTCGTCCGGAGGCATATTGTCATTCTTATATCCGCATCGGATATAAGAAACATTTTCTATCCTCTTTCGCTTGGTTATCCGTTGGCTTTTGAGCTTTTTATAGGTAAGCTCTATTTTTTCCTCGATAAAGGTCATGGTTTTATCCTCCTTGTTTTTACTAATTACATGATACAACAAAATTTTTTTAAAATCTTATATTGACATGATAAATTTT
>JBGVFW010000267.1:0-1688 GCA_045121315.1 Eubacteriales bacterium | reverse complement strand
TCATCTTTTTTTAACTTTTATTCCCTTTTATCTGCTTTTTTGCAGTTGACTTTACGGTATATAAGATTTATAATATATAATATAATATTATAAATAAGCAAAGGATTTTTAAACGATGAAAAAACTCACAGCACTTTTTCTTGCCTGTATGACATTTATATTTGCTCTCACATCTTGCGGTAATGCCGACGCGGAGGTCCCCGACGGAATGAAGCGCATCGAAAACGATAAGAACACATACGCACTCTTCGTCCCCGAAGATTGGATAGTCGATATAACGGACGGCGAAGGCACATCCAAAGCGTATGCAAGCGATAAGAGCAACATCTCCCTTATGATAATGGATTGGGATGGCTCTTATTCTTCCATTCAGGAATTTTGCGATACATTTTACAGCACAATAACTTCTACGTTCAAGGAAGTTTCCGAGCGCGAAATGTATTCCGAAAATCAGTACCTCGGTACGATAGGCGAAAACGGCGAGCCCGTTCTTAAATACGTTTACACGATCGTTTCCGACAGTGCCATGACAGAAGAGGTCGAAACCTACAAAATCATGCAGATATTCGGGTACCACGGAGGAAATATCTACATCTTCACTTACACCGCGCGCGACGTTCTCTATGATACACACCTGGAAGAAGTTTATGATATAGTTGACAATTTTATTGCATGATTTAAAGAGGGAATATGAAATTTTCTTATCTGGACAACAGCGCCACAACTCCCGTCTGCGGCGCGGCATATCAAAAAATGAAAGATGTGCTGGAAAATACTTTTGGTAACCCCTCCTCGCTCCACACGCTCGGTATGGAAGCGGAGAAAACCTTAAGCGAAGCGCGGGAAAAAATATTCACAGCTATGGGCTCAAAAAAATACGGCAAAGTAAAGCCTCAGATGCTCGTTTTTACTGCTTCGGGAACCGAAGCAAACAACCTTGCCCTCATCGGTACGGCTACGGCGAAGGAACGCCGCAAGGGCGGCAAGATAATCGTCGGAGAAACGGAGCACCCCTCCGTTATAGAAACGGCAAAATACCTCGCGTCGCGCGGCTTTAAAGTCGCTTTTATCCCCTCCCCCAAGGGCGTTTGGGACATGGAAAAATACCGTGCGGAGCTGACGAACGACACTATTCTCGTTTCCGCTATGCTCGTAAATAACGAAACGGGCGCGGTAAACGATATTGCGGCTATTGCAAGCCTTGCAATAGCAAAAAACCCCGATGTTGTAATTCATTGCGACGCGGTTCAGGGCTTTCTCAAATTGCCCGAGCCGCTCGCTTCATTGCCTGCGGACCTTATCACGGTAAGCTCGCATAAAATAGGCGGACCCAAGGGCGCGGGCGCGCTCTTCGTCCGCGAAAAAATACTCACGGCCAAAGGACTTGTTCCCGTCGTTCACGGCGGCGGTCAGGAAAGCGGTATGCGCAGCGGCACGGAAAACACCGCGGGCATCGCGGGCTTCGGCGCGGCGGCGGAATATGAGCACAAAAATCTTTCCGCTTCTCTCGAACGCTTTGCGGCTCTGCGCGCGCTTGCCGAACAGCTTATCAAAGAGAAAGCTCCCGACGTGCGTGTGAACACGCCTGCGGGCAGATATGCGCCCCACATCATAAGCCTCACGCTCCCCGGTATACGCAGCGAAACGATGCTCCATTTTCTTTCCTCACGCGGAGTTTTCGTTTCAAG
>JBGVFW010000266.1:0-1463 GCA_045121315.1 Eubacteriales bacterium | reverse complement strand
GAAGTTGACGGGTCGGGTGACTTCTCCGTGCTCGTCAGGAATGAGTGGGCTGTCCTCACCGAAGTAGAATTCTTTGCGAAGGTCTTTGATCATTTCGATGGCGGTATCGTTGAGGGGGATGTCGCGCTTGCTCGTTGCGCTCTTGAGTTTGCCGACGATCACCTCTCGCCCACTCTTTCCGGTGACGCCTTCGCGTTTGGAAACCTCTTTCACACCGCGCTGAACGTGCATGACGCGGTTGTCTAAGTCGATGTCGGAGTTGAGTAAACCGAGGGCTTCGCCGGTTCTCAATCCTGTGTTCAGCATCAGAATATACGCTGCCGCTTGCTGATATTTTCGTTTGCCGTTGCCGAATACACTGAACGCTTCCGCTTTGAACTTTTCAATTTCTTCCTCTGAAAAGACTGTGATGGTCTCCGTCGGAGGGAGATTTTCTTTGCCTTGGGCTGACATAAAGTTGGCTTTCTTGAGCATTTCCACGTTCGCCATCGGGTTTTTTGTGATGATTTCCTGCTGATATAGGTATCTAAAATACTCGTTGAGAAGCGTGTATACTTTCTTGACTGTCGTGTAAGCGTAGTCCTCGGTCATCCAATAGTTGAGCAGCTTTTTGATATCTGCGGCTGTGATATCGCCGACAACCTTCTTGCCGAGTTGAGGATAGATCTGATTTTTAGCGATTGATTCCGCTCTGTCATAGGTCGTTCGCTCGACTGCCGGGAACTTGAACACCTGCAACCAGTTTTGCAAACTCTCCTGCAAGGTCTTTAAGGATTCTACAGAATCGTTTTTATCTTCGTTGAACTCCACAATATATTTCTTCATTTTCTTGTTGACTTCCGCTTTCGTGGTGCCGGAAAAGCTCTTGCGTTTACGCTCGCCGTGCTCGTCTTTGTACCAAACAACGCCGCACCAGCGACCGTCTGTGCGCTTAAATGCGCTGCCGTTTGTGAGTATTTCACGTTGTGACATGGCAGTTCACTCCCTTCTTTAGCTCAACAATATACCACAGGTTTTGGTGAATATCCAGACTTATTTTTCGTTGCACCAGCCCTTTGCGATATCGTCGAGTTTGATTTTACCGCGCGTTCTGCGAACATTATTGATGGCTTCACGGCGCATTTCGTCCAGTTCATCGTCGGTGAATTCATGCATCTGCGCGATGTAACGCATCATCATTTCGAGCTGAACCGCGTATCGAAACAGACCTTTTGAGATCGCCTTCGCGTTGTTTTCCGAGACCGCTTCAATAGCTTTCGCGAGCTTTTCGCTCATCACATCGCCGCCTGATTTGATAGCTTCATCGGCGATCAGGTTCTCTGCTGCTTTCTCAAAAAACTCATTCCTTGAATGTAGTCCGTTCTTTTTGATGAATGAATCCACCACCTGCATGGTTTTCTTATCAAGGTATAAACTTACCCTTTGTTTGTTTTCCGAATCCGTTTCAATCCCTCCCTAAATGT
>JBGVFW010000265.1:0-2221 GCA_045121315.1 Eubacteriales bacterium | reverse complement strand
AGAAAGCAGTAGAAGATGCGAAAAAAGCGGGCTATACTTTTGCCTTCGGTGCCGAACAGGAGTTTTATCTGTTTGAGCTTGATGAAAAGAATAAACATACAAAAATCCCTTACGATGATGCAGGATATATGGACCTTGCACCTGAAGACAGGGGAGAAAATATTCGCCGCGAAATCTGTCTTACTTTGGAACAAATGGGCATCCGACCTGAAAGCTCACATCACGAAGAAGGTCCCGGGCAGAATGAGATCGACTTCCGCTACTCCGATCCTCTTACTGCGGCTGATAACACAATGACTTTCCAGACAATTGTAAAAACAGTTGCTCGCCGCAACGGTGTTTTTGTGGATTTCAGTCCGAAGCCTCTTGAAAATGAACCCGGCAACGGATTTCATATCAATGTTTCTGTCAAACCGAGCGACAATTCGGAAAACCTTCGCTATATGATCGCCGGCGTTCTTGATAAGGTTACGGATATGACTGTATTTCTTAACCCCACAGAGGATTCCTATAAGCGCTTTGGAATGGATAAAGCTCCCGGTTACGTTTCATGGTCAAGTGAAAACCGTTCCCAGCTTGTCCGTGTTCCTGCAGCAGTCGGTGAATACCGACGCGCAGAACTTCGGTCACCAGACCCGATGGCAAATCCGTATCTTGCATTTACACTTATTATTTATGCTGCACTGAACGGACTTGAAAATAAGCTTGACTTGCCCGAAGCCGCCAATATTAACCTGTACAAAGCCGATGCTGAGACTTTAGCAAAATTTAAGAAACTACCTTCAAGTTTATGCGATGCTTGCAAGGCAGCTGCGACAAGTGATTTTATTAAGGAACACATACCTGCAGCAATTTTAGATATCTACTGTAATAAATAAAGCTGAATAGCAGTCCAAAAAGGAGGGGAGCAAAAATGAGTCTGAAAGAACGAGTTTACAGCGTTCTGATCGTTTCGGCGGCAGAAAGCTTTAATGATGCACTCTCCGCTCTGCTCCCTAATTCAAAGTATTCGCCAACTCATTTTGTATCAAATATCAGTGCCGCAAAACGCGCACTCGCCGAACGTGCTTTTGATTATGTTATCATTAACTCACCGCTCCCCGATGATGTAGGCACACGATTTGCAATCGACACCGCGGATTCAGAAGAGAGTGTTGTGCTTTTGATGGTACGCACGGAACTTCAAGAAGAAATCTACGACAAGGTCGCCGAGCACGGTGTGTTTGTGCTTCCAAAGCCAACCTCAAAGCCGACAATGACAATTGCTCTCAGCTGGCTTTCAAGCGCACGGGAAAAACTCAGAAAGACCGAAAAGAAAACACTGTCCATTGAAGAAAAAATGGAAGAAATCCGTATCGTCAACCGAGCAAAATGGATACTTATCCGCGAACTCAAATTGGACGAACCGGAGGCACATCGTTACATAGAAAAACAGGCAATGGATCGATGCATTTCAAAGCGAATTGTTGCAGAAGAAATTATTATAACATATTCATGATTAAGCGCTTGTTTTTACATAAATCACACAAAACTCCTCACTGTCACTTGCAGCAGCGAGGAGTTCTTTTTTGATTAGGAAATAGAATACATCAAATCTATTTCGTAACAAGGTTAATTATTTTTTTCTTCTGGTTTAATGCATACTTCATGGTTTGCCACGTTTCACCGTATTCGTGTTCTACATAGAAAACCACCAAATCGCTTCGGTCAACCATATTTCGATTTCTCGATTGGTGTGCAGCTTTGGGATATATCTTTTCATCAGGGTTGTACACATTGATTTCGTCATAGTAAGGTACGCTTTCATTATATCGGAGATTTTGCGGCTTGTCAATGGGTCGGAATGCGGTTCTCCGTTATGCTGCGAGTCTATGACAGTCCGTTGGTGGGTTCACACAAATTCCTATTACAGTCTGATGGTGCTGGCTTTGCATTTTCAAAAGCATCAATTTCTCTTAAAGAAATTCCACCATAATGTTCGTAAAGAATAATCCACAGATAAAGCAGCGGCAAGTTTTTTATCCTTACCGCTGCTTTTATCTGTATTTTTAGTGATAACTTGGATTTTACTTATGCAAAATTAATTTAAGTGTACGTCTATTTAGATAAGCGATACCTCATACACGGTCTGCCTCCGGTTTCATAGTCGATCTCGGAGAGAAGAACGCCTTTTTCGGTAAGATGATTAAGATAGCGTCGTACAGTAACACCCGTAAGTCCT
>JBGVFW010000264.1:0-3380 GCA_045121315.1 Eubacteriales bacterium | reverse complement strand
GTTGTCGCCAAGACCGTGGAAAAGATATAACGTCTTGTATTTTTCATCGGGATGATCCTTAGCCCTGTCGGGGATAATTACGTTTATGGAAACGTGTCGCTCAAGAAGAGTCGAATAATATTGCATTTCAAAAAAAGCCATGTTACACCTCGCGTATAAGTTTATAATTAATTGTATCACAAACTTCAAATTTTCGCAATACCTTGCGGGAACATATTGAAATTTTTAATAATTTGCGTTATAATATATTTATAAATTCAAGGCGGTAACCGATAATGATAATTCGCAGAGCAGAGAAAAAAGATATTGATGGTATAAATAAGCTTTTGCGCCAGGTGCTTGATATTCATCACAGCGGCAGACCCGACATATTCAAGAGCGGGGCTAAAAAGTATACGGACGATGAGCTTGAGGAAATAATGCGCGATGATACACGCCCGATATTTATCGTCATTGAGGGTGAGCGTGTGGTTGGATATGCATTTTGTGCTTTCGTTCAGCATAATGATGACAATATTCTGACTGATATCAGGACACTCTATATTGATGACCTTTGCGTTGATGAATTCGAGAGAGGGAAGCACATCGGCAGTGAGCTGTATTCCTTTGTACATGATTTTGCGAGGGTGAGCGGTTGTTATAATATAACGCTCAACGTCTGGTCGTGTAATGAGAGCGCGTACAAATTTTATGAAAAGTGCGGATTTTTACCGCAGAAAACCGTGATGGAAAAAATCTTATAATAAAAATATCCCTCACCCATAGCGTGATGTCCTTAGCGGACAAATCACGCTAACTAAGTTTGCCCTTTGGGCAAGTGAAGTTATCTTTGATAGTGAAGTTCACTTCGTGAGTGAACTTTCGCCTGACGGCGAAGTTATGGGCAAACTTAACTTCACTTGTGCGTAGCACAAACTTCACTGTGCAGCAACTTCACTTTTGCGATAGCAAAAAACTTCACTAACAGAAAAAAGAGCAGACACATAAGGTTTTTACGCCTTGCGTGTTTGCTCTTTCTGTCTTTATAAGGGTTTGGGCTTAGCCCATATTGTATTTGACCGGTCAAATGCGATGCTTGCACTTTTGTCAAGTTGCAAATTCTCCGCTAAGGATACCACCCCATGGGCGAGGGATATTTTTTGTAATGTAAATTACTTCTTGAGAACTCCAACAAGACCGATTACACCGTCGATTGCGAGAAGCACGCCTGCGATGATGAGGATCCAGTGTGCCAAGCCGCCGAATGCGAGACCGATACCGAGAATTACGGAGAGAACAGGGAATACGATTTCAAGAGCGTTCTTCTGATCCTTCTTAAGAACGTTAATAAGAGCAACAACACCCTTAATAGCGATAAGAACACCGAGAACGATGAGAACGATTCCTGCGATAAGCCAACCAAGAGCGATAATTGCAATACCGATGATGAGACTTACTGCGCCGCCTGTCCAGTTCTTCTTAATGAGGTCGAGAACACCGGAAACGATGAAGAGAACACCTGCGATCGTCATAGCCCAGCTTACTGCAGTTTCAGGGAATACTGCGAGAAGCACACCTACTACGATGTAAAGAATGGAGGAGAAAAGCTCGTTGTTTTGTTTCTTAGCCATGTTTATGACTCCTTTCTTAATTTGTTCAAGTAAATTATATCACAACTTTTTCTGCAAATCAATAAAAAAATAGATATTTTTTGTCATATTTACCTGATTTTTAAAATTTTTTTAATAATTTTCTTTATTTTGTTGTGGCGTGTTGACAAACGAATAAAAGAGTAATATAATTAAAATATAAATATTCGCAATAACGAATAGGAGTGTTGGTGTGGAGTATATTACAGTAAAGCAGGCGGCGGAAAAATGGGGTGTAAGTACACGCCGTGTTCAGGTGCTTTGCAGTCAGGACAGAATAAAAGGCGCGTACAGATTCGGCAAATCTTATATGATTCCCTCAGGAGCCATTTTGCCGAATGCAAGAAGAACAGAGAAAGAGAAGCTCCCTATGCCTCGTCGCAGTCCGTTTCTTGATATGACGAGCCTTTATAACAGGGCAGGGTGTGCGGAGGAATGCGTTGAAATGCTCGTTAACCGTCCCGAGGCTTGTGCTCTTTTTGACGCACAGATAGCATACAGACGGGGAGAAATTGATAAGGTGTACGAGAAGGCAAGATTTTTCCTCCATACCAAATCCGGCTTTTATGCGATTCTCGGCGGCGGTATGCTTCTTGCTCAGTGTGCCATCTGGCGAGGTGATATAAACCTTTGGAACGAGGCTAAAAAGCATATTTGCGAGGCACCGTGTCAAACTAAGGAGGAGCGTGAGATCATTTCTCTTTCTCTTGCGATAATCGATAGCTCTATCTACGACAATAAGGACTACCCCGATTGGTTTACACACGGAAATTTCGAGGTGCTTCCCGCAGACGCTCACCCCGCTGCAAAGGTCTTTTACGTTAAATACCTGTATATGGCTGCATTTGACATCGCGTCGGGTCAGGCGGAGGTGGAGGGTGTTCACGGACTTGCTCTTATGCGAATCATTCCGAATACTATTGAGCCGCTTATAACTCAGGCGGTAGTTGATAAAACCGTCATTCCCGAAATATTCCTTCGAATGTCCTGCGCAGTTGCGTATTATAATTCGGGGGATAAGGCGCGCGCGATCGCTCATATGGATAAGGCGATAGCGTTGGCGCTCCCCGATAAGCTTTACGGGCTTCTTACGGAATACATAAGACATTTTAACGGTCTGCTCGAGGAAAGGCTCGCTCTTGTCGACGAATTTGCGGCGCGAGAGGTCATGGAGCTGTACGCAAGATACCGCCTTGGCTGGTCCAAGCTTTCGGGACAGGTGAGAAACAAGCAGATCGCAACGAATCTTACTCCCAGAGAGCACGAGATCGCAAAGCTTCGCGCGTTTGGATTCAAGCCCCGTCAGATTGCGGATATGCTTTATTTGTCGGAGTCTATGGTGAGATTTCTTATCACCCAGATCGCCAATAAAGCGGGATGCTCGGAGAACGAGCTATCACAGATCATTTAAAGAATTTTTTAGGTGTTCGCAATTGCGAACACCTAATTTTATTTGAAAGTTCGCAATGACGAATAGTTAAATAAAATGAAAGTTCGCAAAAACGAACAAAATTAAGCGGTAAAAACCTAATAAAAGCAACTCACTTAAAGGTGTTGAAATGCGGAAAGCCTTATTTTATAAGGACTTTTCCGCATTTTTTGGCTTTTGTGGATTTATGACTTGAAAATCACAATATGAATTGTGTTTTTTTACATTTAAAACGCAAGAAAAATTGCGGTTTTCGGGGGCCTTTTTATAGTGACAAATTTGTGCCTCTTATGGTAGAATATTAGCGTAAACAAAAGAACCTG
>JBGVFW010000263.1:0-5418 GCA_045121315.1 Eubacteriales bacterium | reverse complement strand
AATAAAAAAAGTGCGCGAAAGCGCACCTCAACACCCCTGCCCCTCACTCATGAGGGGTGGCGGGTGCTTTTTGTTTGTGGTATAATTAGGGACATGAATATCATACAACAAATATTTAAAGATCATTTTTACGATTTGGCTGATACCAATATCCAAATACGAAAAACAGTTTTTGAAAACGTAGAAAGAATGTTACACTGCGGAGATTTTAATTACGGATATGCAGTCTATGGTTGCGAACAATGCGGAACTTTACGAGCTTTTCCGTTTAGATGTAAAAGCCGTTTTTGTACCTCTTGCGGAAATCTTTATTCAATAAAACGTTCTACAAATATGTCTTTCAAACTAGTTCATTCAACTCACAGACACTGCGTTTTTACTATTCCCGAAAAACTGCGAATATACTTTCTTAAAGACAGAAATCTTCTGAACTGTTTATTTCATGCTGTACGCGACACAATTCTATATATGTTCAAGAAACTAAGTAAATCTGAAAATTTCGTTCCAGGTTTCGTTTGCGTATTGCATACTTTCGGGCGTAGTCTTCAATGGAATCCACATATTCACGTTCTTCTTTCGGAAGGCGCTACCGGAAACTTTACTCCGTGGAGAGTTGTTAAACACTTTAATTTCAATCTACTTCGTAATTCCTTTCGCTTGTCTTTACTTAACAGGATGGAAATTTACATTGGTAAATCTTTTAAAAAAGTAAAAGCTTCTTTATATAAAGACCTCAAAGACGGTTTCTATGTTTATGCTAAACCTAATATTACTAACAGCAAAGATGTTCTAAAATACATCGGGAGATATTTAGGCAGACCGGTAATTGCCTCTTCCAGAATTGATAATTATGATGGAAGTAACGTTACTTTCCATTATAATAGGCACGAAGACGGAAAACTTATAGTCGAAACTGTTTCGGCTTATGATTTTATTAAAAAACTCATAATTCATATTCCCGAAAAACATTTTAAAATGATTCGCTACTATGGTATCTATGCTAAAAAACATCAAAACGCTGATTTTCTTTTCCCTCTCATAAAAAAAGAAAAAAGACGTTTCCTTGCCTCGCTTAATGCTTGGAGAACATCTCTTTTCCTGTCTTTTGGCTGTGACCCCATTAAATGCCGTTGTGGTCATACCATGACTATTTTAGAAATCTGCCTTAAAGGCACACCTTTAATTGAAAAATTCAGAAAACTTCGGTCTTCTGCTTAATATACAAGTTCGGCTCACCACTTCCTCACTAGCAATACATTTCTTTTAAAGGTGACTCAAAAAAATACCGCTTTCTGGGGTGTTTTCCACACCTCTTTTTCTTGCGCCTTTTTTTAGTGTTTCAATTATATCATACCTTTTCTTTTTTTACAACCTTTTTTGCAATTTCCTATGCGTAAAAAAAGTGCGCTTCGGGAACTACCAAAATGCCCGTTTTTGGGCATTTTGGTTTGATTTTTTATAGTTTTGTTTGCAAAAAAAATCACGTTTTACGTTTGTTTACAGAAAAAGTTACAAATTTTCAATATAATTTCAACATAATCTCATATTATATTTGTTATGATGAAAATAGTTTGAAGCGCATAAGCTAATAATAAATATAACAATCAGAAACGGAGCGAAAAATGAAAGCAAACATAAAATCTATAATTTTGTATGCTGTGCTGATTTTGGGCATCATCTTCGGCGCGTCCATGCTTTTGCACAACATGAACGCCGCGGAAGAATTGACTTACAGCGAGATCATAGATATGTTCTATGACGATAGTGTGACAAAATTCGAAGTCAGTGCGGGCAACGTGCTGACATTTGAAACAACGGACGGCAAGACTTACTCACGCACCTTGCGTGACCTCGGTCTTTTCCTTTACGACATTGAAGATTACCTCGTTGCTTACAGAAACGGCGAGATCAAAAACCTTACGGGAGGCTACGATATAGCGGAACCCTCGCAAAGTTCGTGGTTGCTCTCTTTCCTGCCGTACATCATCGTCATTGTGATAATGATAATATTTTGGGTATACGTCATGAAAAAATCGGGCAGTATGGGCGGCGTTGCCACGTTCGGCAAATCCCGCGCAAAAAATATCGAGCCCGATAAACGCCGAGTCCTCTTTTCCGACGTTGCGGGCGCGGACGAAGAAAAAGAAGAACTCCGCGAGATCGTGGAATTTCTCAAAAACCCCGACAAATACCGCAAGCTCGGCGCAAGAATTCCGCGTGGCGTGCTCTTGCAGGGTCCTCCCGGAACAGGTAAAACGCTTCTCGCAAAAGCGGTTGCAGGTGAGGCAGGCGTTCCTTTCCTCTCAATCTCCGGTTCGGACTTCGTTGAAATGTACGTCGGTGTAGGCGCTTCGCGCGTGCGCGATCTTTTTGAAACAGCAAAAAAAGCTCCCGCCTCTATCATCTTCATCGATGAGATAGACGCCGTCGGCAGACACCGCGGCGCGGGTCTTGGCGGCGGCCACGACGAGCGCGAGCAAACGCTCAACCAGCTCCTCGTTGAAATGGACGGCTTCGGCAGTCACGACGGCGTTATCGTTATCGCCGCGACGAACCGCCCCGATATCCTTGACCCCGCGCTCCTGCGTCCGGGACGTTTCGATCGCCAAGTAACGGTCGGATACCCCGATATTCAGGGTCGCGAAGATATCCTTAAAGTTCACTCCCGCGGCAAGCCCTTTGAAGCAAGCGTTGACTTCAAGAAGATAGCGCAAACGACGGTCGGCTTTACGGGCGCAGACCTTGCAAACCTTCTCAACGAAGCCGCGCTCATCGCCGCAAGAAAATCCAAAACTCTCATCGGCAACAGCGATATCGACGACGCTATGATCAAGATCACCGTCGGCACGCAGAAAAAGAAAAACAAAATCAAGGACAGCGAAAAGCGCAAAACCGCTTATCACGAAGCAGGCCACGCGATCCTCGCCCACCTCCTGCCCACGCAAGACCCCGTTCGTCAGATCTCCGTTATCCCCAGCGGCAATGCGCTTGGTTATACGCTCAACCCGCCCACAGAGGATAAATACAGCGTTTACAAAAACGAGCTCGGCGAGCGCATCATGATGCTCCTGGGCGGCAGAGCCGCAGAGGAGATCGTTTACGGCGACGTTTCCGGCGGCGCCAGCAACGATATAATGCGCGCAACGCAGACCGCGCGCAAAATGGTCATGGAACTCGGAATGAGCGATGTCATCGGCAATATCCGTCTCGGCTCCGACCGCGACGACGGCGAGGTTTTCTTGGGCAGAGATTTCAACTCCACGCGCAACTATTCCGAAGAAACAGCATCGCTTATCGACTCTGAGATCAAGAAGATAATCGACGAAGCTTACGCGAAAGCGAAAGCTCTTCTTATGGCAAATCGCGATAAGCTCGATTTCATCACCGATTTTCTCTGCAAATACGAGATCATGGACGACGAAGAGTTCAAACTTGCTATGCAGGACGGCACGACGATGGAAATGCTAGACGAAATGGTTGAGCGAAAGCGCAAAAATAGCCAAGCAGAAAACGAAGCTCAGCGCCTTGCGAACGAGGAAGCGAAACGCCGCGAGGAAGAAGAGCGTCGCAAACGCGACGAAGAGCTCGCAAAGAGCCGTGACCGCGACGATTTCGGAAATCGCCCGAACGGCCCGTTCGGATTCTGATAAAGAAAAAGCTTCCCAAAAAAGGGGAAGCCTTTTCGGTAGGGGAGGGGCTTGCTCCTCCCGCACTCCGCGCGTGTCATACTGAGCTTGACCTCCGAGATTCTTTGGCTTCACTCCGTTTCGCTCAGAATGACAACGGCGAGGCTAAGTCGAATGTATCTCGCGCAATCGTTGATTTTAAATCATTTAGATAAATTCCCATAATGCAAAAAACAGCAGGTGTACCTGCTGTTTTTTATTTATAATTTTTTAAATAAACGCGACTATCACCATATACGAAACCGTGCCTACCCCGATGCTCAGGAGCGAATTTCTTTTCCATATGTGCAATCCCCCCGTCACCGCGCAGGCAGCAAGCTCAGGCAAACCGTAAGGCGAAGATACAAACGAAATATCTTTCATACAGTAAACAAGCAACATTCCCATGACAGCGTACGGTAAGACCTTTCCAAGCCATGAAATAAACGCCGGCGTTTTACGTTTTCCACCAAAAATTACAAACGGCGCACCACGCAGTATCAGCGTCACAACGCTCGCCACGGCAATTATCAGAACAGAGTGAATTATCTTTTCAGTCGTCATCGCTCTTCCCCTTTCTGATTTTTCTGAGCACAGCAAGAGCAAGAGTTATAACTATCATAGAAGGAATGAGAAAATTTTCGCTTCCGAATATAATAAGACATATTACCGTCGCGCCTACACCGATCATTGCGGGAACATGATCCTTTGTGGAAAGCCACTGTTCTGTGAAAATAGAAACAAAAAGCGCAGTCAGCACAAATTCAACGCCCTCGAACTCAAACGGAACTACCGTTCCGATAACCGCGCCGAGCACACAACCCGTTATCCAATAAAAATGGTCAAATAGCGTTACAAAAAAGCTGTATGTGTGTCTGTCCACGTCATCCGGCACTTTCGCGTCACAAAGGAGCGAATACGTCTCGTCCGTCAAGCCGAAGATCATGTAAAATTTCTTTTTGCCCGCACCGCGGTATTTGTCGATCATCGAAATGCCGTAAAAAAGGTGGCGAGCGTTCACCATGACCGTCATTATCGCCGAGGAGATAAGGCTCGCACTGCTTGCAAGCAGATCAACGCCTACGTACTGCATAGATCCCGCAAACATAAAAATGCTCATAAAGAGCGCCCATATCGGTCCATATCCCTTTTCAGAAAGTAGAATACCAAAGCCAATGCCAAGCATTATATATCCCGCGAAGATCGGGATGGTGGAAACAAATGCAAGCCTTATGGCCTTAGCCGTATTTTTATTACTGTTTTTCAAAATGGAGTCTTCCTTAAAATTGCTTTTATTTAATGAGGTCTTCAACGAAATATGCGTTTGTGCAGGCGTGTTTTCCTTGCTTATCGATAACGGTTATGCGGAAAAATACGCAATCCTCGGGGACTTCAAAGGAAGCTTCCGTTACAGATACGCCATTTTCCGAAAGTTCCGTTTTTGCAAGACGAGAGCCATAGTTGCAGTTAATGCGGTCGGCTTCGGAGCATTTTATATAAACTCTTCCGTCCTCATACCAAAGCTCATGTATTTCGGGGGCTTCGGAAGCGTAGAAATTACCGTCCTCAAGAGCTTTCGTTATCGTTCTGTATTCGAGCTTATCCGCTTTTATCACCGTAAACGCCCAGCCGGAATCGAATCTTCTGGAATCATCTGCCGCGACGTTGTGGTTGTCGTCGGAGCCGACGCAGAATATCTTTTCGCCGCCGCGCAAAATATCGTCGTAAACGCGAGGCTTCTAATCATCATTTC
>JBGVFW010000262.1:0-3078 GCA_045121315.1 Eubacteriales bacterium | reverse complement strand
AAGCGGTCGGCGCAGTAAAGAGGCATCTGAAAAGCTGGTCAAACTGGGCTACACGAATATCGTGGAGTTCGGCGGGATCCTTGATTGGAAGGGTGAGATCGAAACTTAATGTCGCGGTTCAAATTTTTAGCCGCGGAAGACAAAGAAAAGAGGATTACAATATGAACAGACCATATATCATTTGCCATATGGTGACCAGCATTGACGGCAAGGTCACGGGCGATTTCTTGTTTCAGCCTGAGTGCGCCGGAGCAACCGACAGCTATTATCGCATCAACCGTGAGTTGAAAGCCGACGGCTTCATTTGCGGCCGCGTTACGATGGAAGGTAGCTTCACGGGCGGTTGGTATCCCGATTTGACTAAGTACAAGCCCGTGCGCCACGATATGGATTTGAATATGGATTTTGTCGTGGACGATCTTAGCGGATTCTATGCGATTGCATTCGATACGCACGGCAAGCTCGGTTGGAAGTCGAACAAGATCATGGATCCCGACGGAGATCCCGGATATGACGGCGCACAGATCATCGAGGTGCTTTCGGAAGATGTGGACGAGCGTTATCTCGGATATCTTGAAGCTATGGAGATTCCGTACATTTTCGCGGGGGAGAAGTCCATTGACGTGGAGCTTGCCTTGTTCAAGTTGAAGAACATCATTGGTTGTAACGCTCTGCTTCTGGAGGGCGGCAGCATCATCAACGGTGCATTTGAAAGAGCAGGGGCGGTGGATGAACTCAGCCTCGTGGTTGCTCCCACGGTGGCAGACAAGGACAGCAAACCGCTGTTTATGGATGCGGATATTGCGAATTTTGAACTTGTCAGCGCCAATAAAGAAGACGGCAATCTTTTTTTGAAATATAAGAGGAAATGACATGAAATATCCGATAAATAAAGAGTTTTCGCCGTATTCGCGCATGACGCCACCAATCCAAAATGCGAAAATGGCGGGTTGGATGGGCTCTAAAATGAAGCCGCCGAGATGGGTGCAAAAGAATCGCGACTGCGAGGTTTCCATCAAAAAAGAGAATATCAAAAGCTATGACGGCGCAGAGATATCAGTGGTCGTCATCGATCCTTACGGACTTGAGGAGGTCTCTCCTTGCCTTGTTTACTACCACGGCGGAGGATTCTTCTTTGAGGGGGCAGGGTATCATTATAAGCTCGCGAAGCAATACGCGCTTGAATGTGAGTGCCGTGTGATATTCGTGCAGTACCGACTTGCACCCAAGAATCCACATCCCACACCTGCCGAGGATTGCTATGCAGCTCTGCGGTGGACGTTTGAGAATGCGGAACGCTTAAAGATAGATCAAGAAAAGATTGCCGTTGGAGGCGACAGCGCAGGTGGTGCGCTTGCGGCGGCTGTTTGTCATATGGCAAGAGACAGAGGCACGGATATACCGCTCTTTCAGCTTCTCGTCTATCCCGTGACAGACCGCAGAATGGATTACGATTCTTGCCGTAAATATACCGACACGCCTATGTGGAACGCAAAGCTTTCGGTCAAGATGTGGCAGGGCTACGTGCAGGACGAAAACGCTCCCGATATTGCCTACGCCTCACCGATGGAGGCCCAATCCTTTGAAAAACTGCCGAGCGCATACGTGGAGACTGCCGAGTATGACTGTTTGCATGATGAAGGTATAGCCTATGCAGAGGCACTTCGCAAAGCAGACGTGTCGGTGGAACTGAACGAAACGAGAGGCACGATGCACGGCTTTGACATCATGCAGAAAGCAGAGACCACCAAGGCGGCACTTGCGGCGAGAATTGCGTTTATGAAAAAGGTTTTTGAGAACGGAATTTAAGAATTTGCGGAGGAGAACGCTTATGAAATACAAAGGAACGCTGATTGTTGTTAAAGATTGTAACCGTGCGTTAAAGTTCTATAGTGATATGTTTGGATTTCAACTTCTTCAAGACAACGACGGGAATATGGAATTGACGAATAATTTATATTTACAGGAATCGGGATACTGGGAGCAATTTACAAAAAGAGGCGTTATTCCAAACAGTAATCAGTCTGAGTTGTATTTTGAAGAGCCCAATATAGAGCAATTTGTAGAGCGTCTTGAAACACTTTACCCTGAAATCGAATATGTCAATCACCTGATGACCCACAGTTGGGGACAAAAGGTGGTCAGATTCTATGATTTGGATGGAAATCTAATCGAAGTTGGAACACCTGTATAGCTTAGTTTTGTAAATTTCAATTTGTCGCGCAGGCAGCAACAGACAGTTGCTTGTCAACTCAGGCAATCTGTGGTAAAATATAACCACAAAATATATGGTGGTGAAATTATGGAAACAAAGGATATAATTCTTGAACTCAGAACGAAAAAAGGTCTTTCGCAGGAAGAACTTGCGGAAAAGATATTTGTTACAAGGCAGGCGGTTTCCCGCTGGGAGAACGGTGAAACGATACCGAACACCGAAACGCTGAAGCTCCTCTCAAAAGAGTTTGACGTTTCAATCAATACGCTTCTCGGCTCCCCTCAAAACCTTATCTGCCAATGCTGCGGTATGCCGCTTGAGGATACTAACATCAGCAAAGAACCGGACGGATTTTTCAACGAGGAATATTGCAAGTGGTGCTATGCCGACGGCAATTTCTGTTATACAAGTCTTGAAGAGCTGACCGACTTCTTGGCCGCTCATATGTCGAATGAAAATTGGCCTGCTGAAGCGGCAAGAGCTTATTTTGACGAGCATCTTCCCAAGCTCAACTATTGGAAACGCTATGCGGAGCTTGGCGGTGATGAAAACTTCAAGAAATTCAAAGAGCAGCTTATCCGTGAATTTAACGATCTACATATCGAAGGAATGCCCGAGGTCAAGACGCTCAATTTCCTTGTAGGCGGTTATATCAATATGGAATACTCGCTTCCGAACGGACAAAAGGTGAAATTCCTTGATGATAATACTACCTATCTCGCTAATCAGCTTGAATGCGAATTCGGCGGTAACCGTTGTTTTGGCATCGCCGGAAATATGGACTTCCTTCTCGTCTGTACTTATGAAGAAAACGGCGAAAATCCCGAGTTGGTTGTGTATAAAAAACGCTGACGTGACGAAAA
>JBGVFW010000261.1:0-1063 GCA_045121315.1 Eubacteriales bacterium | reverse complement strand
TTTCACCTATTTCAACCCTGTACGGCATAGCGCCGCTTTCGACGATTGCAAGAAGCTCTGCAACGGCGAACGCGTAAAGCGCACCCGAATGTTCGAAAGCTTCAACAGCGTCAACGTGCTTCGGCACGTTATTTCTGTGTGCTTCCCACAAAGCGTGAAGCTCTTCTCCCATAAGCGCGAGCAATTTTTCCTTGATAGCACGTATCGCGGGTTCTGCGTATTTTTCATCTTCCTCAAAAGTGAGCGCAGGGATATCGAGAACTATCTCATCGTTTTCATCGCGGCGCAAGATGTGAAGCTTTTCAAAATCAGGGATAACTTCGTTTATCGCACTGCTTTCCGGTTTTACGCCGCACGGCAAAAACGAAGCGTAAAAGCGCAATATCTGATTTAACTTGAATTTATATTTAAAAGAAGCATAACCCCAATGTGCCTCACCGAAGCAAGATTGAAAATCACGCAGTTTGCAAACAACTTCCTTTTCGGTTTCACCGTAATATACATGAACAGGTCCCGAACGCTCGTATTTAGCAATATCGCCGGTGCGCTCCACTTTATCGTAAACAGTACAAGTCAGAAGCCAACGCCCCATATTCGGGCGTTCGGGAGGCGTAGCGTTTTTCTTGTTTTCCAAAAACGTACACAATGAAAGCCCCTCATTCAAAATAAAGAGCAAAAGCGTCGCTTTCTGCTTTTCTGTCATCTTTTTGAAGCTTTCACACTCGCAAAGGTCTTTTGTACATTCCTCTGCAATTTTCCAAACCTCTTTCGCGTATTTAGCTGCCAAAGCCTCCTGCGCGGCAATATTGCCGAAGCTATCCTTGTATTTTTCCATGTAACAGCGCGTATAAACAAGCCCACCTGCCGTTTTGCCCATTATCTCGCCGTGGATAAGATTTTCCACTATCTGCTCAACGTAAGCGCACGGCATACCGAGCGTATCCGCGATATCCCCCACGGAAACAGGCTTTTCATACGCAGTCAAAAGGATATTGCCCTCTAAATCGGAGGAAAAAAGTGAGAACGGCTCGTTTCCGATTCCCGTACTACCCCAGATTCCCAT
>JBGVFW010000260.1:0-4152 GCA_045121315.1 Eubacteriales bacterium | reverse complement strand
GAGGTTGAAGATTTTCATACATATTATGTTGGAACTTCATCCGTTTTAGTTCATAATACTTGTAGAAGTAACTTGAAAAATAATATGTTGAAATCAGGAAATACGCCACCTGATTCATCTTATCAAGCTCATCATGGATTGCCGTGGAAAAATAGACAATATTTTCAACAGGCTGGATTAGACGTTAATGATTCTAGATTTGGTATTTGGGTAAAAGGCGGAGGCAATGGTGGTCATCAATCTTGGTCTGCCAAGTATGGACATTTGTGGGATGACTATATAGCAAACCATCCTATTCCTGATGCTGAAGATATAATTGCTTATTTCAATAAGCTTAACGGAAGGTAATATGATGTTCTATAAATTAACTAGTGATTCATCAAATAAAAACAAATCAATTTACAAGGATGCTACATTTCAGGGATACGATACTGAAATCTGTTCTTGCTGCGGAAGAAATATCCATAAAGCAAAATATAGCAGCGATATTCCGCTCCTTGTTCTTCAAGGAGGAACCAAATATCCTGATTATTTGCAGTTTTGTTCATGCAGTCCAAGAGGATGGTTCGTTTCTGAAAGAACGATAGATATACTTTTAAATAATTCAATAACCGGATTTAAATATATTCCTGTTAATATATTAAAAAACGATTCTGATTTGGGTACATTAAAATATTTTTTGCTTACGGCTGACGGCGCAATTGATGTTGATTATAAGGTTATGCATCTAAAGAAAAAGAATTTATGCTTATGCTGTGGTCAGTATGAGTTAAGTCGGCAACGTTTGGGCGAAGCATTTTTAGATGAATCTACTTGGAATGGGTATGACATAAATTCATTAGGTTTGTTTCCAAATTCCTTGATTGTGACCGAACGAGTTGTTGAACTTATAAAAAAATATAAGCTTAAGGGTTTTGCTATAAACGAGCAAAAAAATATTTTTTTGCCACTAAAAACAATACCGTTGAAGTGATTTTGATAGTTGTCTGTATTATTGAAGATATTCACAAATAAAATAAAATTATAAGAAACACTTCCCGATTTTTTAATTCAGGACATGTTTTTTGTCATATGGGTTTTATAAATATGCCATAGAGCGCATCGTTATGCGTATAAATTGCAATCGAATAATCTTTTTGTACGAGCAATGTATTATGAATTAGATTTTGAAAATGATAATTTATATCGCAAAGTGTGTTCTGACTTTTGGAGCTATATAAGTTTGGACGATTGGGGAAACAGCGCTGTTCAAAATTATTTTTCAGGTATTTTATTAGCAGATATGTTTAAGACAAACCACGAGAATTAAACAAAAAATGAAAAGACCGGAACTATTTCTTTAGTTCCGGTCTTTTCATTATACAAAAAAGTTTGCGTGTCTGATTTGACACTTTATGTTTGGCGAAAAAACATTTTTTGTTTAAACATACATTAAAAGCAACAAATTTTATGCAATTATGAATAAATATAAATCAAAATCTGCATATATTCACACCAACAACAATTTGCAATAGAGCCACTAATTTTGAAAACTTAAAGTTTTTTACAAAAGTCAGTGCGGCGCCGTCTTTGCTTACGGGACTTTTGATCCATTGAATATTTTTCATAAAAATGTACCTTTCTGTTTGAAAAATTACATTGGGTATTATATCACGCAAAATACGGTTTGTCCATCAGTCTTTCGCAAAAAGTCCTTTGAGTATAGATACACAGCCGTCTATGCCGAGAAGCGTGCTGTCAAGCACGATATCGTAATTTGTGAAATCATCCCATTTTTTAGCGGTGTTTGCATAAAAATAATTTGAACGCTTTTTGTCAAAACGTTTTCTTACAAGCTCCGCATCTTTTTCGGGGATAGAATATTCTTCTTTAACGCGTTTCTTCTTTTCTTCGTCGGAAGCACGGATAAATACTTTTATAACACCCTTTCTGTCCTTGAGTGCTTCAGAAGCGCAGTGACCGAGGAATATGGCGGGACCTTTTGTTGCAAGTTTCTTTATCATAAGCTGTTCCGCAACGTATATATGCCCCTCGTTTGCAAGCATATCAGGATCTCCCGCCTGTGCGCGGCTGATGATAAACACAGAATAAAGGAAACTGTTCGTGACAGTCTCTTCGTATTGTTCTATGCGCTCGGGCGAGATATTATATTCTTTTGACACTTCTTCAAGTATTTCGTGACCGTAACAAGCCACACCGCATTCTTCAGCAAGTTTTCGCGCAATCTTTGTACCTGCGCTGCCGTATTCGCGTTCAATTGTGATGTAATTGCATTTCATGAAAATACCCCCGTATAAATTAAATATCTTTCGGCATAAATTGTTTTCGCAAAATTGCCATTCTTTATAAAATTATGATACAATTATACCATCTTTTATGAAATTTGTCACCACTTAAAGTTGATTTGCAAGAAAAATTGTGAAAAAATACCTAAAATTTGAGCTAATAATCATAATTCTGATAAATATGGTATGTTTTATATCGTTTTTTCATCTCTTTCATGCCTTTTTTTCATGCTCAGACAGTTATAAAATGAGAGCCGTGGCGCCAATGAACGATGCAATAAGAGTTAAATAAAAAGCAGGGACTAAGCGGTCACAAGCACCACAGAAGAAATCCACAGCATAAGTTCAAATTTTGTCAGATTCTTAAAGGGATTTTTTGTTTTCATACAAATTCCTCCAGAGAAAAAATAAGCACCCGTGCAAAGCATATCTTCAAAGACCTAACGATATGCCCGACGAATGCGAACGTGTTGCGCCACCGGTGGCAATTTTTAAAGGATTATAGCATAGAAAAACAAAATTGTCAATACGATTTACAACAGGAGTTTTTTATGGTATAATTTTATAAAAACTGAAAGGACGGTTTTGCAAATGCAGAAATTTTATTTTATTTTTCTTGCCGTGATGAGCGTTATCGCACTTATTCTTTACGGAGTTGACAAGCACAGAGCAAAAGCAAGGGCTTGGCGCATACCCGAAGCAGTTTTGCTCGGGTTTGGCCTTTTTGGTGGAGCTTTCGGCGCGCTTATCGGTATGAACGCTTTCCACCACAAAACGAAGCACTGGTATTTTTGGGTGGTAAACGTCACAGGTCTTATCGTTCAGGCGGCTATCGCGATGCTTTTGATATTTAAATAAAAACAAGGGAACTGGAAGTTACTTGTTTTTTCAAATTCCTGAAATTTCAAGAAAAATATGTTATTATGCAGAGGTTGAGCGGGAATTTCATATTTCTTTTATAGAGATATGTTCTATTCCGATACATCGGAAAAGCCAATATACACATCTTTTCCGAGACTAGATGAGGTATTTCTGCGAGAAGACTATGATTTCACGACCGACGTATTTATACTTGAAGGTACTGATAGTAAGATCGTGTTTTCTGACATGTTAACAGATATTGAGTTTGATTACGATCTTTTTGTATCGTATAGAGGAACAACATATATTACGATGTATTCCGAAACATATCCGAAATTAAAAATATTGAAAACAGAGTAATTACAGAATAAATTAAAAAGCCGCACTCGCAAGTGCGGCTTTTTGCTATTCTTTTTTCGCTCTTGTGTCGCCGAGCTCGATATCAAGCGGCGCGTCAATCTCGTCGGACACATATTTGCCGTTTTTCTTTCTTTGTTTTACACATTCCGTCAGCAGATATTCTATCTGCCCGTTTACGGAGCGGAAATCATCCTCCGCCCACGCCGCAATGGCATCGTAAAGCTTTGTAGAAAGACGGAGCGGTACTTGCTTTTTTCCGTTATCGCCCATCAATAAAGACTTCCCGAATTAACAATAGGCTGAGCATCGCGGTTGCCGCAAAGCACTACCAAAAGATTTGAAACCATAGCCGCTTTTCTTTCTTCGTCAAGTTCCACGGTATTGTTTTGCGCAAGTCTTTCAAGAGCCATTTCAACCATACCTACCGCGCCATCTACTATCATCTTTCTTGCGTCGATGATAGCGGAAGCTTGCTGGCGTTGAAGCATTACAGCTGCGATTTCGGGAGCGTATGCAAGGTATGTTATGCGCGCTTCCACGATCTCTATGCCCGCTTCTTTTACTCTGTTTTGAATTTCGTCACGTATGCGAGAGGCAACTATCTCGCTTGAACCGCGGAGGCTTCCGTCGTCCGCAATACCGTCGC
>JBGVFW010000259.1:0-2737 GCA_045121315.1 Eubacteriales bacterium | reverse complement strand
GGTCGCCTGCTCTGACACAAGAGCGAACGACCGCCCCGAAAACACTCAAAAAGGCGTTCACTTTTTCGTGGATGACTACCGTTTTAGCGGTATATACGATAATCCTGAGCGCACATTATCCCGATACTCACAATATGCATTCTTACTTTCTCCCGATTTCTCCACTTATAGTGATATGAGTTTGTGGCGACAGCTTGAAAACGTTGCTAAAAATCGCTGGGTAGGTGCATATTGGCAAAGCAAGGGAATGACCGTTATACCGACAGTAAGCTGGGGACTTGCACCAAGCTTTGAGTTTTGCTTTGACGGTGTAGAACAGAATTCAATCGTTGCAATCGGAATGATCGGTTGCAAGCAAAACAAACTTCATTTTTTGCGCGGATATAACGCAATGCTTGAGAGAATTGCGCCTTCGCAAATTATTTGCTTTGGCACACCTTTTGAAGAAATGGAAGGAAATATAATCCCTGTCGATTATATGGAATCCAGAACGGTGGTGCGTTGATATGGGAGGACGTGGCACTTTTGCAAGCGGAAATACAGTTCCGTATACTTATAATACGGTTGGCAAAATTGATGGTATCAAAGTTCTAAAAGGAATGCAAGGAAAACATGGCTTGCCGGAAGAAGCACATTCGAGCAACGCATATATAAGCCTTCATCCCAACGGCTCTGTCAAGCAGATTCGACTTTATAATTCGAATCTTACAGCAAAAACGGATATTGAATACTCTATGCACCAAGGAAAGCTTTCGCTCCATGCACACGATTACATAAATGGTGTCCGTCAGCCACCGAGAAATTTAACACCGACCGAATACGAGAAATATATAAAATATTTTGGAGGTTCATAATGACAAAAGCAGAATTTAACGATTTGTACGACAGCTTATGCTATGGGCATGACGCTGAGTTGCTTATAACCGGGAATAGAGTATTTATCGAGTGGAGCGGCGATAAGATAGAACTCTTTCATGTTGTTGATAATACAGGCAATAAGATTTGCGATATTTCCGATGGCACCAAGTTTGATACGGTGAAAATGCTGTTTGACACATCGATTTTTGGAAAAACACTAAATACCAATTATAACGAAATTGATATATTGGACATTGAATAATAGGATTCGGGTTGACTTGCAAAAGCCAACCCGAGTTTTTTTAAGCGATAATTATTAACTTTTTTGTTGTATAATATTTGATATTTCAAAAAAGGAGAATATTATGCAGAAAAAAGTTTATCCACAGAGTTTTAAGGACGAGGTAGTCAAATATTATCAGACTAACCACACAATTGCGGAAACCATTCAAAAATACGGAATTGCGGAAAGCACCTTGTTCGAATGGTGCAAGCGTTACAATAATCAGCATTATCTATCAACAAGCACCTCACCTCGCCTGAAGAATTGGAGGCAAAAAGAATTACATTTATCAAAGATCGAACAAAAATTAGAGGTGCTCGGAAAATGCTCATGCGGCGTGAACGCTTCTATTGATGAAAAAATGGCGGCAATTGCAGCACTTGAGGGACAGTACTCAGTTCACGTGTTATGTGAAGCTTTGAATCTGCCGCGCGGAACGTATTACAACCGCAAGCGGAAGACGAATAACAAAACTTCATATGAAAAAAGCGACGAGGAAATCAAGCCGCTTATTGAAAAAATATTTTATGACAGCAAGGAGCGATTTGGAAGAAAACCGATACATCACAAATTATCGGAGCTTGGCTACTGTGTATCCGAAAAACGTGTTGCGCGGCTTATGCAAGAAATGGGATTAGAAGTTAAAAAGCCGCAGTTCTTGGCTGAACATAAAAAGCCAATTCCGCGGGCAGTTTTTAAAAATCGTTTAGGGCGGCAGTTTGATCAAATGCAGCCGAATTTGGTGTGGGTAAGCGATATTACCTACGCAAAGGTTGGAGAAACGTATTATTTCATATGTGTCATATTAGATCTATGTTCTCGTAGCTTACTTTCCTATGGTATTTCAGATCTTATTGATACAACGCTCGTAATGAAAACCTTTGACGATGCATACAACTCCCGAGGAAAACCAAATGGGTTGATGTTCCACAGCGACCAAGGTGTGAAATATACCGCATATGCCTTTCGCAAACGATTACGAGAGCTACATATTACGCAATCCTTTTCTACGCCGGGCACTCCGTATGACAACTCGGTGTGTGAATCATTTTTTCACACTTTGAAAAAAGAGGCGATCTATCATCACCTTTATGAAAATCCGCAAGAATTGGATGCGGTGATGAGAGAATATATTCACTTTTATAACGAAGAACGGCCGCATAGAAAATTGAACATGAAAACTCCGCTTCAATTTGAAACGGAGTTCTTTAAATATGCTTAGAAATAAAAGAAGATTCCCACTCTCGACTCCGATTGTTACGGGGTTCTAAAGTGGGAACCTATTCATTGGTTGCGGGGATGGGATTTGAACCTCATGACCTCCGGGTTATGAGCCCGACGAGCTACCAAGCTGCTCTACCCCGCGATATTTAACTGCAGATTCGAATGTTCCTCATTCTCCACAGTATTAAAATGGTGCCGGAAACCGGTCTCGAACCGGTACGCTACTCTCGTAGCACGGGATTTTAAGTCCCGGGCGTCTGCCAATTCCGCCATTCCGGCATTTTCAGACTTCGCGCGGAGACATCCCTTCTCGATTGCACAATACATTATACCATTACGGCACCATTTTGTCAATACCTTTTTGATAAAAAG
>JBGVFW010000258.1:0-2304 GCA_045121315.1 Eubacteriales bacterium | reverse complement strand
ATCAAAAGTACACGGAGCTTTCGCAGGAATAAGACCTTCCTTGGTTTGGCATCGAGCCGTGTCAACCAAGAATTTCTTTTGAATGGCAAAATCGTCCGAAATCCTGAAAGCAAAGAGGGATTCGAGCATACCGTCCATAATGTACTGCGCCTGCTCATAATACGGGCAATCTATAAAAGTTTCGTGCGTGCAACATTCAACCGTGTTCACGCTTACGTCCCACATTTTTTCGAGCGTTTTATCAGATGAGAAAAAAATTCGCTTTCCGTCTGCATTTTTCACAAAAGGATAAACATATCTTGTGCCGAAAACGCGCGCTTCGAATTCACATTCACATTCTATGCGAATATATCGGAAGGCTCTGTACCAGAAGAACGTATGCTCCTGCCATTCGCCGTTTGCTTCGAGCACGTCGAAAGCGCCGTCTATAACTCCGCTTTCATCATCGCGCAAGTTTTTGTATGTTCGGGTTTTCTTCTCTCCCTCATCGTTTTCGTATTCTTCGGTCAAGGTTTTGCACTCTGCGTAAATAACGCGAATTTTCGTGCCCTGAGCGCCTTTATAACGCACTCGTATAAAATCCGTTGTATAAAGCTCCGCGTCGAATTCAAGCGATATTTTTCCGTCTGTATATGTTTTGCGCACAAACGCAAGAGCTTTTTCTTCTTCAGGCTCAAATATCTGTATCGGACGCGCTTCCAAAAGATATTTTTCACCGCCTCCGCAACGGTCAAAACAAGTGCTTTCCGGGTGAGGCTCATACATTTTTTCTATCTCGAGCGAAATTTCGCTTTTCTGCGCCGCCACGTTTTCCATGGGCGGCATAGAGGAATGATGCCCCTTTCCCGCAAAGAGCTCGATGCCTGTTTCCTTGGCACACAGCCATTTCTCGTCGCTTAAAATATCCTCTGCCGTGCCGTCTAAAAAAGCGACGGTACCACAAAACCAAATCGCTGGGCGATTTCTGCGATATTCCGTGGCAAAACGTTCGCTTACCATGTGAAGCACCGTAACTTTTATCTCGTTTTCACCTTTTACAAGAAATTTTGACGCATTCACCACTTCATAATATTGCGTATCCTCCCCGCCTTGGCAAGGTCCCTCGCAAACAAAGTTATCATTTATGTAAAGGCGGTAGCGCGTGTCTGCACTTATTTTTATGTCAAATGCCAACATCTCTCTCTCAAGGGTAAATTTTTTCTTGAAATAATAAAACGAGTCTTTTTCAGGCACGTTTTTTGTGCATATCCAAAATCCGTTCATAAAACACCTCTGTCTAAAAAGGATTTTTTTTCTTTTATCATAGCATATTATTCCGTCGGTTGCAAGGAGTTTGACTCATTATAGGAAGAAAAGGACGCTTGCGCGTCCTTTTCCATTTCAAGCCTTATTCAAATACGGCTTTTTTCTGTTACAGGTAAAATTATAATAGCACTGTCTTTTGTGTATATATTCGTGTGCTATCATAAGCATGGGCACGACCTGCGGATTAGCCCAAGTATGATAAGTTTTTATAGCTTCATCATCAAGAGATAGGATTTCTTCATTTATAAAACCAAATTTTTTAAGCTTTGGGGCGATCTCGTTGAATTTTTCTTCAGAAATCCCCGCTTTTTGTGCAAAGACCTTTGAGGTACATCTTTTGGCTTCCGGCTTTTCCGTAAGAGTGAATATCACGACCTTAAATGCTTCCTCATCCGCAAAGAGAGAGAAAAATTCGCAAAAATCCGCTTCAAATAAGATTTTTTTCGATATTCCCTCATTTTCGGGAACCGCGTAAAAAATAGGAAAATTATGTGTCAGCGAAAAATAGTTAACACCGTAATCACTTATATTCTGTGAAGAAACCTGAGCAAATTCGGAATGATAATCCATAGCTTCTTTCATAGGAACTCTTTTTTCGTATTCCCAAAAAGCGCATTGCAGTATCCAAGCAAGCTCTATCTGCACGGAGCATATCTCTTTTTGGGAAAGCTTTCCGTTTAAATTTTTGAAAACGATGTCGTAGAGCTCATCCCTACTTATATCCTGCACGCTTTTTTCGCAACCGAAAAGATAATCTATGCTACAGCCAAGTGCAGATGCAATTTGCGGCAAAAGAACCGCATCGGGCATTCCGCCGCTTTCCCATTTGGAGACTGCTTGTCCCGAAACTCCTACAAGCGCACCGAGCTCTTCCTGTGTTAATCCTTTCTCGCGGCGCAATTCCGCAATCCTTGTAGAAATCTTATTATCGTTCATATAGAACCTCCAAAAAATATTCTTTCGGTACCGTTGTCTATATTGTAGCACAAATAACGGTTT
>JBGVFW010000257.1:0-1580 GCA_045121315.1 Eubacteriales bacterium | reverse complement strand
CGTTATAAAGCGCAACACCGCCGTTTACGCGGAAACATACTGCGGCATAGCCGTAGCGAAGAGCGTCTAGTTCCAACATATAATCAAGAATCTCGTCCGTATCGGCAATTTTGAAACACTTAAATTCGTATAGAAGACGGGCTCCTACCGTTTCGTTGAAAAAATCCCCATATACTGCCTCTGCTTTTTCGTATTTTTTGCGGTATTCACTCGGCGTTATACCGTATTGATTTTTAAACGCTCTGGAAAAGCTTTCGTGCGCTCCGTAGCCACATTCAAGAGCGATATCAAGCAGATCTTTTTCGCTGAATCTCAAAAGCTGTGTGGCTTTTTTCATTCTTCTGAAACGCACGTATTCCATCACATTGAAACCCGTATGTGCAAAAAATATTCTGTTAAAGTAATCGGTAGAAAAACCTGCTTTTTTAGCAACATCATCGATGGTGATTTCACGTTTTCCTGCTTCCGATTTTATATAATTTAACGCTTTGGTTATAAGTTCGCTGTTTTCCATTTATAAAGCTCCTTTTTTGTTTTATTAAATATTCAGCTGTCTGTTTTGTGATTTTATTGTATCACACGAATAGGATTTTGTCTTGACGGAAAACGCCAGAATTGCGCTTTCGTTTTTGTCGAACGATAAATTTTTCCCCACTTGACTAAACGGAAAATTTGTGATACAATAATTAGTACCATATTAAAGTGAGGTGAGCTTCATGGCGGAAAAAGATAAAAAATACGCGGCGCAAAATCGCAAGGCGCGCCATGATTATTTTGTCGAGGATACTTACGAGGCGGGCATAGTTCTCTCCGGTACGGAAGTAAAATCGATACGCGCCGGCACGGTTAATATGAAAGATTCATATTGCTATATCGAACAGGGCGAAATTTTTGCCACCGGCATACACATCAGCCCCTACGAAAAAGGCAATATCTTCAACCTCGACCCCTTGCGCGACAGAAAGCTTCTTATGCACAAAAAAGAAATTTTGAAGCTTTTTATGAAGGTCGGCAAAGAAGGTTACACACTCGTTCCGCTTTCGATGTATTTTTCGGGCAAGAATGTAAAGGTTGAAGTTGGCGTTTGCAAAGGTAAAAAACTTTGGGACAAACGCGAAGACGCGGCTCTCAAAGCCGAAAAACGCGATATAGACAGATACGAGCGCGAGCGTCAAAAATAAGCAGTTATTCCCTGCTTTCTCTATTTTCCGCGCACGCGGAACACATGGGGGCGTAAAGGTTTCGACGGGGATTTTGCAGTGTGGTAAGCGAGCCGAGATGTGGTAACTCGTTAAACAACCTCAAACTTAAAATTAAACGCTAACAATAATAAATTAGCTCTCGCTGCCTAAGTGCGGCGATGTCCGCCCGATGAGTACCGCGACTTCGGCTCGGGCATCATTCAGCGGTGAACGTGCACAGCCCTTTTGCTTTTGAAGCTGTCACGCATAAAAAGGCTACCGACTCTTTGAGCCTGTTTATCGGCGCTTTGAGTTGGGAATTTTAATAGATAAACTGCGCTCGGAGAAAGCTACATGAATAGATTTTCGGACAGGGGTTCGATTCCCCTCGCCTCCACC
>JBGVFW010000256.1:0-2540 GCA_045121315.1 Eubacteriales bacterium | reverse complement strand
GGGTTTATCGCCAAAACGGAGGTGGGAAATTGTTACGCCACCCGTTTTCTTGGAGTCATACTGGAAGTATGCCTGAATATATTTATCTGTGTGGTCACCGATGATCTTGATGGAGTTTTTGTTTGCACCAACCGTACCATCGCCGCCAAGACCCCAGAACTTGCAGGAGATAGTGCCTGCGGGAGCTGTATCGGGAGCGGGAACTTCGGGAAGTGAAAGGTTTGTAACGTCATCTACGATGCCGACAGTGAAGTTGTTCTTGGGAGCTTCGAGAGCAAGGTTTGCGAAAACCGCAAAGATGGAAGCGGGAGTTGTGTCTTTGGAGCCAAGACCGTATCTGCCGCCGACAACCTTAACATCGCTCTTGCCTGCTGTTGCGAGCGCTGTAACAACATCGAGGTAAAGGGGTTCGCCGAGAGAGCCGGGTTCTTTCGTTCTGTCGAGAACCGCGATCTTCTTAACTGTTGCGGGAATAGCTTCAATGAGCTTGTCCGCACGGAAGGGTCTGTAAAGACGAACTTTAACAAGACCGACTTTTTCGCCCTGAGCGAGCATATAGTCTATAACTTCTTCTGCAACGTCGCAAACGGAGCCCATAGCAACGATCACGCGTTCAGCATCGGGTGCGCCGTAGTAGTTGAAAAGTTTATAGTTTGTTCCGATCTTAGCGTTAACTTTGTCCATGTATTCTTCAACGATAGCGGGGAGCGCGTCGTAGTAAGAGTTACATGCTTCTCTGTGCTGGAAGAAGATGTCGCCGTTTTCAGCGGAGCCGCGGAGAACGGGATGGTTCGGGTTGAGAGCGCGGGCGCGGAAAGCCGCGATAGCGTCTTTATCAACCATTTCTTCAAGGTCTTCATAATCCCAAACTTCGATCTTCTGAATTTCGTGGGATGTGCGGAAACCGTCGAAGAAGTTGAGGAACGGAACTCTGCCTTTGATAGTGGAAAGGTGAGCAACCGCACCGAGGTCCATAACCTCCTGGGGGTTGGATTCGCAAAGCATTGCAAAGCCTGTCTGGCGGCAAGCATAAACGTCGGAGTGATCGCCGAAAATGTTGAGCGCATGGGACGCAACGCAACGTGCGGAAACGTGAATTACACAGGGAAGGAGTTCACCTGCGATCTTGTACATATTGGGTATCATAAGGAGAAGACCCTGGGAAGCAGTGTACGTTGTTGTGAGCGCGCCTGCCGCGAGAGAGCCGTGAACGGTACCTGCGGCACCTGCTTCGGACTGCATCTCCATTACTTTAACATTTTCGCCCAAAATGTTTTTAAGGCCCGTGGCAGACCAAGAGTCTGTGAGCTCTGCCATTACGCTGGAAGGAGTGATAGGATAGATAGCGGCAACTTCTGTGAACGCATAGGAAACATGCGCCGCGGCTGTGTTGCCGTCCATGGAAATTTTCTTTCTTGCCATGTTATAAGAACCTCCAAATTTTTTGAGTACTATTATATTTTATATAATAACACTATTTAATTTAATGATACCACTTGACACGAAAAAAGTAAAGACGAAATGCACAAAAAAATTGACGTTTCCAAAGAAAAAATATATTTTTTGTTGTAAGGTGAGATAATTGTTTCCTGTTTGCGACTAAAGAATGAAAGCCAAGCGAAGCAAATGTTCGGAAGCTGCACCGAACGTTTACCGAAGCCCTGTTCCTGTTGTCCGAAGCGGAGCGGGGAGCTTAACGAAAAAGGACGCCGATAAAGGGCGTTCTTTTTGGTTTTGTGGCATTATTCTTTTGAACTGAAAAATCCCCAAAGGCAGAATATTATTCCTGCGGAGATAAGAATTACGGAAATGAGCGACCTGCTCACGTTACCCCAAAACCACGTTCCGAATATCATAACGGCTATGCCGAAAATCATTCTTTTGATGCATTTTCGGAAGGCTTGGGCGGGGTCGTACCCGTCCTTTTTTGATTTTTTATATTCTAAGATAAGGTTTGCCGTACACAAACCGATTATGATTGCTAAAACTGCTAAATATATCAGATTGAAATATCCCGGAATATTGAAAGGAAAGTGAGATAGTATGTTTATTAAACCGTCCATAAAACAGTCCTCCTGAATTTTAAAAATATACTCGCGCGTTCTTATGATTACTATTATATGGTGACATTATGGCGAGAATGTTGAAAAATTTGACAAAAATGTGAATTTTATGTGGATAGATGCGTAGGGTAGCGCCTTGGTGCTCCCGCGTTTTTGTTTCACCTATAATACACGTAATACGCGATAATAGTCCTCATCACACCGCCGTTTTCAAGGTCGGGGGCGGTGAGTATGGCGCCCTCAAGGCTCATAAGCTCGGAGGCTTGGAGCTCCTCTATTTTTGCTCGGAAGATGACTTTGTTGTCCGCGCTGACGATGAACTCACCATTGCGAATGTTAAATCCGCCGTCGCGCCCGATTATTATATCCGTGTCGCCTTCGCGCTCGCTGACGTAGCGTATGCGGTGGCGCGCTATCTTTTCAGCCATTTCCTTGCGGAAGGAAACTTTATCTTCGAGTTTTTTCTTTTTGAATGGC
>JBGVFW010000255.1:0-5118 GCA_045121315.1 Eubacteriales bacterium | reverse complement strand
TTTTTGAAATAATTAAATAAAAAAATGGTAAATTTGAGATTTTTCTATTCCAAACTGTGAGAAAATGTGATATACTAAACGACAGATAGATTAGAAATTTTTATCCCGGAGGAAAAAGATGAATCAGGATAACACAGTTGTGTTGCAGCCGCTCGAACCGGAGCGCAACGTTTTTAAACGTTTTATTCGCTCACTCGGCAGGCTGAAAACAAGCGAGTATCTTTATCTTTTGGCGGCATTCCTTTTGCCGTTTACGATAATGCTCGGAATTTACGCTTGTATGGAGGTACACCCGTTCGGAAACAATTCCGTTCTGATGCTCGACCTGCAGGCGCAGTACATTTACTATTATGAAGAGATAAGAAGCATACTTGCGGAGGGCGGAAGTTTCCTTTATTCATGGAAACGAACGCTCGGCGGCGAGTTTATGGGTATCGTGGCGTATTACGGTGCGAGCCTTTATAACATCATTTTCGCCATATTCCCTAAGAGCATGATGGCAGACGCCATGATGTTCATAAACCTTATGAAGATCGGCTCTATGGGTCTTACTTTCGGCATCTATATTCATAAAACAAGACATCCCGGAGAGATGAAAACGCTTGCGCTTTCCTGTATGTACGCGCTTTGCGCATACGCTGTAGTGCAAACGCTCGATCCAATGTGGCTCGACGCGCTGGTTTACCTGCCGTTGATGATATTGGGGCTTGAAAACCTTATAAAAAATAAAAAAATAATCCTTTATATAGTTTCGCTCTCTCTTATAATCATGGCGAACTATTATATAGGTTACATGGTTTGTCTTTTCACTTTTATATATTTCTTTTATTATTATTTCACGAACCGTGCGGAGCTTGTCAAAAAATATCCCGCGAAAAAGGGCGGCTTTTTCCGCCGCCTGACGTCCTGTTGCGGTGCGCGAACGTTTACAAGAGTTGCACTTTCCACGGCGGTCGTTCTGATGATATGTATGTTTATGCTTCTTGCGGCGCTCTATTCGCTCTCTTTCGGTAAGAACAACTTCCAAAACACGAACTGGAGCTTCGCTCTGCGTTTCGATTTCTTTGAGATATTCAATAAAATGCTTATTGGCTCTTACGACACTGTAAGACCCGAGGGCTTGCCGATGATATACAGCGGTATGCTCGCGCTCATATGCCTGCCGCTTTTCTACATGGCTCCTTCCGTGAAGCCCGCGAAAAAGATAGGCGCGACGGTCGTTCTGCTCGTGCTCGTGCTCAGCTTCGCCATCAACCCCGTTGACCTTGTTTGGCACGGCTTTAACCTGCCCAACTGGCTTAACTTCCGATATTCGTTTGTCTTCTCGTTCTTTGTAATATCGCTTGCGGCGGATGCTCTGTGCGATATCAAGAAGATAAAGATAGGCAACGTTGCGGCGGTGGGCGGCATATTCCTTGCGCTCGTTGCCGTTATTCAGACGCTCAAATACCACATAAACCCCGTTCAGAGCGAGTTTGCCAAGGCAGACACAAAAAACCTTACGAGCATCTTACTTTCGGTTGTGTTCATTGTTGCTTATATGATAGTCCTTTACCTCGTTTCGAACGATAAGCTCGAAAACGCGGGCACGTTTATGCTCGCCGCGCTCGTTTGCGTGGAAATGTTTGCGGGCGGTCTTATAAACCTGAGCGACGTTACAAGCGACGTCGGTATGGTTAAATACGGCAGCTACGTTGAATCCAACGGTCAAGAAAACTATACTTCGTATAACGCCGCGATAAACCGAATACAGGACGTTGTAGACTACGTTCTTGAAAACGACGATTCTTTCTACCGCATGGAAAGCAAAGTCTACCGCAGAACGGGCGGTGAAAACGAAAGCATGGCTTTCGGATTCAATGGTATTGCTCACTCCACGTCTACGCTCAATGCAAATATCATAAGATTTTTAAATAACCTTGGTTATGCTTCTCAGTCCCACTGGACGAAGTATCTCGGAGGCACGCCGCTTTCCGACGCGCTCCTCGGCATCAAATACGTTATAACGAAGGATGATCTGCTTGACGACCACTTCTATGAAGCGGTACACTACGCACAGGAGCATTACGATTACGTTGCTTCTTCCTCTACGATATTTGCTATGGAAAACACTGCGGCGCTTCCCATCGCTTACGGTGTAAGCAAATATTCACTCGACTTTCTTTCCGAAATGCATACGCCTTATTACCCCAACGGTTCGGAAGCACAGAACTATATCATAAAGACGCTCCTCTACGGCACTGATTACAGCGGCAGCGATGTTTATAAGCCGATATACTCTTACCCTATTCTTACGGATTGCACTGAGGGCAATTTTACTCAGACATGCCGTTATGTTGATGAAAACGGAGAAGAGCAGAAGATCAATGTTCCTTATAAGAGCTATACCTCCAACGGAGATAATCCGAAAATCAAATTTACGTTTACCACAACGGCTACGGGTATGATCTACGCGCATTTCCCGATGGACAACTTCGGTAAGACCTGTAAGGTTTACGTAAATGGTTCCTACGTTTGTGATTATAACTATTCCCAGATCATCGAGATAGGCGAATTTGATAAGGGCGATAAAGTTACTGTGGAGCTTGTGCTTAACGATGTTATCTATTTTGCACAGGAATCCGATTATTATTTCTTCTATATGGATTACAATGTGGCTGACGAAGCACTCTCTTATCTGAGCTCGTCTGCTATCAACGTCGAGGAATACGGCGACACTTATATCAAGGGTACTATCAACCTTGCCGAAGGTCAAGAGCTTATCCTCACGACGATAACTTACGATGAAGGCTGGAACTGCTATGTTGATGGCGAAAAGGTCGATTCCGTAAGGGCGCTTGGCTGCTTGCTCGCTATCGAATCCACGGCGGGCGAACACACAATAGAGCTTAGATATATGCCCAAGTGCTATGTTGTGGGTCTTATCGTTTCTACGCTCGGCGTGCTTATCCTTGCCGCTATAATAGTTCTTACGATCATCAAAAAAAGACGTGCTTCTCGCGTTCTCGTGCAGGGCACAGCAGCTGAAGTATCCGCTCCCGAAAACGTGCAGATGCCTGCGAAAAACGCGGCGGCTTGCGAAGAAACCGTTTTGTCGGAGAATTCATCGGACGTTTCCGCTCAAACGGAGCAACACTTGGAAACTGCAGAAATCGAGAAAGAAAAAACTTCCGACGATACGCAGGCTCAATAAGATAAAAAACAATAACCGAAAATGCTGTGCTATGCACGGCATTTTCGGCTTAACGGGATATTTATGAAAACTGTACTTTTTGCACTTAACAGCTCATATTCCCACACAAATCTTGCCGTGCGCGCCATATCCGCAGGCATGAAGCGGCACGGACTGGAATGTGAGATAATCGAGAAAAATCAAAAGGACAAGCGCGGTTCGATACTCTCCGCTCTTGTGGAAGCGGGCGCTGATGTATATGGGTTTTCCACATACATTTGGAATGTTGAGGATATGCGCGCGTATGCGTCCTCGCTCAAAAAAATTTTGCCCGATGTGAAGATCATCTTCGGCGGTCCGGAGGTGCTTTTCCGCGGGGAAGAATTCCTCTGCGAAAATCCGTTTGTTTCTCATATTATACGCGGAGAGGGGGAGGAAGCGTTTCCCTCGCTTTGCGAAAAAATAGCGCGAGGGGATGCTGAAGAGCGTATTATTGACGCGCCGTATTTCCGGGATTTTACGGAAAGCGGAATATATTACGGCGACGTTGGCGCGATACCGCATGGTTTGGTCTATTATGAATCTGTGCGCGGCTGTCCTTTCTCTTGCACTTATTGCCTTTCCTCCACGGAAAAGAAAATACGGTATAAGAGCGCGGAGAGGGCACTTGCAGATCTTCGCGGATTCCAAAAATTCGACGATATAAAAACGGTAAAGTTTGTTGACCGCACGTTTAATTTTGACGCGGAGCGCGCAAAAACGATGTGGCGCGGCCTTTGCACGGACGAATACACGAAAGAATATCATTTTGAGATATGCGCCTCTCTGCTAGACGACGAATCCGTGGAAATACTCACACACGCTCCGCGCGGAAAATTCCGCGTGGAGATAGGCTTGCAGAGCACTAATCCGAAAACTCTTGAAGCCATACGCCGCAAGCTCGATGTTAAAAAGACGATAGAGCGCGCAAAGCGACTTTACGAAGCGGGAAATCTTTTCGTTCATCTTGATCTTATTGCGGGACTTCCTTATGAGGATTACGCCACGTTTGCACGATCGTTCAATGATGCTTATGGCGTTTGCGACGAGCTTCAGCTCGGATTTCTCAAGATACTCTGCGGCTGTGAAATGGAGCGCGACGCAAAGCGTTACGGCATTGTTTACGCGGACAGACCGCCGTATCAAGTACTGAAAACGGATTTTATATCCTTTGAAGAACTTGAAAAGCTCTCTCTTATCGATGAACTTTGCGAGCGTTTTTCCAACAGCGGAAACTTCAAAAATACTTTCCCGTATCTTCCGCTTGTTTACGGAAACGCGTTTGAGTTTTTTGAAAAATTCGGTGAATTTTTCGAAAAAACGTGCGGCACGCGCGACGTTTCGAAGCTTTCTCAGCCGAACGCATTTTTGCTTGTGCTTGATTTTGCAAAGAGCGTTATGAGCGACGTGAGCGAAGTCCGCGCGCGCCTTGCGCTCGACTTTTTGCTTGGTGAAACGCGCAGACTGCCGAGCGAGATTTCGACGGGAGTGCTTGCCGAGGGTAAAGTTAAAGATGAGCTTTTGTCCTTGGTTCCTCGCGCGGAACGCGCGAACTGCGAAGCGGCAAAGCTGCCGTTTATGAGTGAAAAATATATTATTATAAACAGAAAAAATAAAATTCTAACCGAAACGGAGGTTATCTTCGATGGCATATGACGCAGGATTTACGCACGCCGTTTGTGCGGAGCTTGCTGAACTTTTAACAGGGGCGAAGGTCGAAAAAGTGACCGAGCCTTCAAAAGACGAGCTTGTAATAATTTGCTATAAGGCGGGTAAGACGAGAAAGCTTTTCCTTTCAGCCAACCCTTCGCGCACGCGCATCTGCTTGACAGAGCAGACATTTGAAAACCCGAAGGTATCGCCCATGTTCTGTATGCTTTTACGCAAGCATCTGGCGGGAGCGAGCA
>JBGVFW010000254.1:0-2151 GCA_045121315.1 Eubacteriales bacterium | reverse complement strand
TTGGCAGTTATACGGCTACGATATAGGCAGGTATGGGATGAAGTACGACAGCGGGCTAAAAACCGAAAGTTTATTCGACGTGCTGGAAACGTACGCAAAGTTGTATTTTATCTATGTGATAGAAAGCAGTCTGCTTATTTCCAATTACTCCATTCGTGCAGAAGATATACTCTACGATATGGGGAACTTCCCGATGCGAGCATATAGCTTTTTCACTCCCGCGTTGGAGAATACTCGCTTTGCGCATATACTCGATTTTGATATATTGAGGCTTGGGAAAAAGGTCATTGAAAACAATCCCAAAGCAGGCAGTTTTGAGTTCGGTGTTGTGGTAATCACGGAAGTCGGCAAGGAACGAGCGAACAACTTGGAATTGAAAGAAATTAAAAAAGGTGCAGACGAAGCCAACCAGAAAAACGATCTATTTAACGCTTGGCTGAAAATGTGTCGGCACTCTGCGACGGTGGATAATTTTCCGTTCATAAAGGTGTTTACGGACGAACAACGCCCGGAAAGCTGGGGAGCCGATGCGCGCGATCTTGCGGATATTATTACAATCGTAAAAAGCGGTCAGCAAAAGCTTGCGTTGCCGTTCTTTACAATAGAAGAAATGTTGTATGAAAAGACGTTTAATTGGTTTTTGTCGGTGTATTATAATTTCCGACATATACGAGGTGATAATACGCTACTCATACACATCTTGAAGGCAGTTGTAAGTAGGATTTATGCACATTATCAAAGGATTTATAATCGGTTTGGTTTTAGCGTTTTAAGCGTAGAGAAAGAACGTGGAACGCAAGATTTGCCGCCTGAGAAAAAGAAATACTATTTGGCAAATTATAAGATATATCGCGATCGATTTTCGACAGATTGTTTCTCGGATTACTTTAATGATTTGGCAGGAAAATCGGGTGTTGGGTTATTGGATTATGTCCAATACACAAGCGTAAAAGCCAGCGTGGAAGAGCTGAAATCTCAGAACAGCTATTTTATCCGTGGCTTATACGGAAATTAAAATATGGAGGTCAATAAATGATTTATAATCAATACATGAAAAAACTGAAAAAGAATGAGGCGAAGGTGGATAGGGAGAAGTTTGATGATGTCTATCCAAAGATAAAAATTTATAACAATGGGGAACATGATATCGGTATTCCCCATATTACTCGGAGATTAAAACGGCGCCCGAAAAAGAAGGAACAAGAGTTTATTGTCCGTGAAGTGGATGGGGTTATTATAGCAAGTAAAAAGCCTACTCTGGAAGAAATTAATGATGACGAAGAAGAATTTTTGGATTGTCCTTTTGATAATGAGATTGCAGAGCATTGGCAAAATACAGTATTTAACAGCCCTAAAAACGAGTTGAACGCAGACATGGTGCCTTCAAATGAGGGTGTTATTGTTAAAAAACCGAAAAGGAAGAAAGTAAAAAATGTTACGCGTGCGAGCGAGTTTGCGCGACTTTATCCAGAAACAAAGCAGATGCGTCGAGCTCAAAAGATTAACTATATCGTAAAATATCTACGACCATTTTTTCAAAATGCTGAAGCGACGAAACAATATGTGGAAAAGAAGGTTGATGATAAGTATCGGGCTGCGAATACACGGTGCGAGCGTTTTAGGAGAAAAGCGGATAATTTCAAGTTTGATTATTTTGCGACATTTACATATGACAGCAGTAAAATGACGGAAGAAGAATTTGAGAAGAAACTCCCAGAAACCTTACGTCATTTTGTAACACGTAGAGATTGGCGCTACATGGGTGTATGGGAACGAGGTGGAGAAAAAGGGAGATTGCACTTCCATTGTATCTTAAAGGTTCCCCAAGGTCAAATGGTAGGTGAATTTGAAACGATTAAGAACTATAACTTTAAACATCATGATACTAGGAAGGTTTGTCAAAATACATTTTTCCGTGAAACTTATGGACTTAATGAGTTTAGTCGTTTGCTTCCGCATAAGGTGGAATATAGTCGCTCGGTGAATTATATCTTAAAATATGTTACCAAATATGATGCAAAGGTTGTTTCTTCGAGAGGATTACCATTATATTTTGAAACAAATATAACGGGGGACGATGCTGTGTGTAAAACTGGTGTTGGTTTTAGAAAACTTGTTTTGAATCCAGAAACCAAGTGCTATAATGAGGAT
>JBGVFW010000253.1:0-10765 GCA_045121315.1 Eubacteriales bacterium | reverse complement strand
CGCGTGAGAGAGAGCATATTCTATTGCATATTTTCTGTCCGTTACCATAATGTAGTTCTTTTTGCCAGACGGAACTCCTTTTACGATATCGTTTATGATGTTTTTCGGGTTTTCCGTGCGCGGGTTATCGCTCGTGATAACGGCGATATCCGCAAGAGAGGAGGCTATCCTGCCCATTTCGGGGCGTTTGCCGTGGTCGCGGTTGCCGCCGCATCCGAAAACACACCAGAGATTTCCGCGCGTTATCTTTCTGCAAGCGGCAAGCGCTTTTTCAAGCGCGTCGGGCGTGTGCGCGTAGTCGATTATAACGGAAAAGGGAAGCTTTTCACGGCAGACCTGCTCCATTCTGCCGTCTACGCCGCGGAACGTGGCAAGAGAGCGGACGATGCTTTTTTCGGGTATGCCGAGTATCTTTGCCGCGATTGCCGCTTCTGCTGTGTTGTAAATGTTGAAATCTCCCGCAAGGGGGGTGTATACGGGAAGGTCGGAGTCTTTTCCTGAAACGGTGTAGTTCATGCCCAAAACGTCGATGTCAATGTCTTTTATAAAGAAATCCGCATTCTCGTCTTTCTCGGAAACGAAAAAGAACTTATTTTTCGCGCAACTTGCCATGTCATGCGCCTTTTCGTCGTCCAGGTTGATAACGGAGTTTTCACAATGAGCGAAGAAGGAGGCTTTCACACGGGTGTATTCTTCCATCGTTTTGTGATAATCGAGGTGGTCTCGCGTGATATTTGTGAAGATGCCGACCTCGAAATCGAGCGCGCCAATCCTTTTTTGCGCGATAGAGTGGGAGGAAACCTCCATAACGGCGTATTCTGCGCCGTTTTCAACTGCCTGCGCGAACAGGGGCGCGAGCTTTTCGGGTGGGGGAGTTGTGTGCGAGGAGGGATAGAACGCGCCGCAAACGTCGTATCCGACGGTTGTGAACATGGCGCATTTTTTGCCTGCGTCCGAGAGTATTTTTTTAATGACGTTTGTGATGGTCGTTTTGCCGTTCGTGCCCGTAACGCCCACTATTTTGAGCTTTTTCTGCGGGTTGCCCGCGGCGGCGAAGCACGCCTTTGCAAAAGCCTCTCTTACGTCGCGCACAAGCACGACGGGAACAGGGAGCTCGCGCTCAAAGGGGCTTTGCGCCACAATGGCAGAGGCGCCGTTTTCGCACGCTTGTGCGGCGAACGCGCCGCCGTCGTCCTTTACTCCGGGAATGGCGAAGAAGACCTCGCCCGCGCGCAAAACGCGCGTGTCGCAGCAAACGCCGCTTATTTCTATTTTGCCCGATATTTTTTCCGTATTTACTATTTCATTTTCGGATATAACATCAAAAAGTTCCATATAAGCCTCCGAAGCCCAAATTAAAATTTTTGTTTATACTTCTTAATCGTCGCCGTAAATGTTCATAAAGCGCATTTCTATTTCCACGATAGTGCCTTTTGCCACTACCGTGCTTGGGTCTATGGACTGCGAGTATACCACGGCGCCCGAGCCGAGCGTCGCGCCCTCGAGATGTACGTTAAGACCTGCGTTTGAAAGCGCTTTGTTCGCTTCCTCTGCCGTCAGGCCCACGACGTTGGGAACGATAGCGTCTTTGTTTTCTTCCACGTCCTCCGTATAGAGGATTATTTTGCCGTTGTCCTTTGACATCGTGCTGCCCGAGGAGGGAACTTGGTAGACCACGCTCGTGCCGCTGCCGACAACCTCGTATTTAAGACCCGCGTCCGAGATGGATTTTTTCGCTTGATCGAGCGAAAGCCCGCGGTAGTTGGAAACGGAAATTTCCATGCTTGCAAGCTCTGCTTCCGTGTACTGCGGCTCAACACCGAGATACGGGAGGACTTCTTCGAGAATTTTTGCAACATAGGGTGCGGCGACGGAACTGCCGTATATAGTACCGATGGTCGGTTCGTCTACGATGAGCAGACAGATCGCCTGAGGGGCGTAAGAAGGGGCGTATGCGATGGTAGAGCAGATACGCGCGCTCGTGGTACCTTTTTCGGAAGTACCCGTTTTCGCCGCGACGGAGTAACCCTTTACGTATGCGTTTTTCGCACCGCCGTTTGTTGCAACGCCTTCTGCGAGTATTGCGGAGATGGTTTCGGCTGTTTCTTCGCTGATGACTTGGCGCACTTGGTTCGTACCGAAGGATGCGAGAACATTGCCGTCGTCGTCTACGATCTCTTTAACGAGGTGGGGGGTGACGAGCGTGCCGCCGTTTGCGACCGCGGAAACCGCGGAGATAAGCTCTACAGACGTTACATTAAAACGCTGACCGAAGGAGTAGACCGCGAGGTCGAGCATAGTCATTTCGCTTTCGGCTTTGTAGATAGGCGAAGCTTCGCCGGGGAGGTCAACGCCTGTTTTTTCGGAAAGACCGAAAGCCCTGAAATATTCCGAATAAGTGGATATGCCTATTCTTTCGGAAAGCTGCATCATTATGGGGTTGCAGGATTGCTGCAATCCGCCCGCAAAGGTGAGCGTGCCATGACCGACGGTCTTGTGGCATTTGATAGTCCATCCGCTTACCTTGTAAGAGCCGGAGCAGTAGAAGGTTTCCGTCGTTTTGGCGAGGTTCTCTTCAATAGCGATGGAGGTTGTGATTATTTTCGCCGTCGAGCCGGGCTCGTAAGTATCGGTAATGCATTTGTTGTTCCACATTGTGAGAAGCAGAGTGGACACAGCTGTGCTGTATTCTGTCGTGCCTTCTCCGTATTGTTCTGCATAACCTGCAACTAGGCTGTCATAATAAGAGGGAAGCACGCGAGGATTGTTGAGGTCGTAGGATGGGTAAGTCGCCATAGCGTATATTTCGCCCGTGTTTGGGTCCATAATAATGCCGCAGGCGCGGGATTTACAGCCCGATTCGATAGCCGCTTCCTCAAGGTATTTTTCGAGAATGCTCTGTATCTTATAATCAAGTGTCGTTGTCAAGTTTGCGCCGTTTTGCGCGTCGATGTACATTTCGTAATCGTATGACATGGATTCGCCCTTGCTGTTTTCGGCGGCGACTATTTTGCCGCTTTGTCCTTTGAGAATGGAATCGTACTGATATTCAAGCCCATAAAGACCGCCGTCCGTGCCGCAGAAGCCGATAACGTGGCAAGCGAGCGTGGAGAACGGGTAAACTCGCGCAGCGCTTTCCGCAAGATATATGCAGGCGGAAAGTTTGTTTTCGGAAATAAATTCCCTAACCTCCTGCGCCACGTCTTTTGAAACGTTTTTCTTTATGGTTCTGTCTTTATATTTTGATTTTTGCGATTCTTCATACACAAAATCGTATTCAACGCCGAGTATTTCAGAAAGGCCCTGCGCGACGGTCTTGCGGACCTCGTCACTAAGGCTTCCGTTTTCGTCCTTCATGGAGGAAGGGTCGATAAACACGCGGTAAGTCGTGTAGTTTGTGGCAAGCACAACGCCGTTGCGGTCCGTTATCGTCCCGCGGGAGGCGGAAATGCTCGTTTCATATACCATCTGCTCTATAACGAGGCGTCGGTAATCTTCGTATTTTATTATCTGCAGATACACGAGCCGCCCTATGAGCATCAGCGCGACCGCGACGCAACAGACGAACAGAAAAAGCGAGCGCTTGCGTATTTTTATTCCGGGTTTTTCAAGAAGTGAATCCGGTTTGTTTTTTTCGTTCATTTTTTAGCTCCTTCTGCTTTCGGAAAATAACGCAAAAAGAGTAAAGAGCATATAACTTATATTCTCCTCACTCTAAGCTGTTTATATATTTATATTTTCTTTTTCGGATTTTATGACGTTTTGAGATTTATTCCATAAATTCGATGAATTTTTTGAAACTGCGGCTAACGGCGCTCATAAGCGTGTTCGTGCTTTCGCCTTCATCCTCCGGGTCTACTGCTTCTGCAACTTCGGGTGAGCTATCGTCGTCAAGATAGCGGGTCACGTGGCTTTCGCCCGAAAGACCCATTTCCGCGGAAACGGAATCTATTTTGGAAGAATACTCGCCTTCAAGCTCCATCGTCAGCGTGCGCTCCTTTTTTTCAAGCGAGCGTATGGTGGATTGCATTTGTGCAATATCGGATTTTATCTGGGATATCTGCATAAAAGAGAAGATTATAAACATGAAAAGAACGGTCATTACGGCGGCGCCGATAACAAGCGTGAATGGAAAACGCGCTTTTTCTTCAGAAGGAACAGTTTTGTATTCCGTGCCCAAAGAAGCGTCATTTATGGCTTTTGTAGTTTTTGCTATCAAGCCGCTGCCTTTTGCGGCGCGGACTTTATTTTCGTCAGCCTTCTTTCCATCGTTCTTCTTTACGACGTTTTTTTGCTTGGGCATTTGCATCTCCTTTTAAAATTACAGCTTTTCCGCCACGCGCAGTTTCGCGCTGTGGGAGCGGTGGTTTACTTCAAGTTCTTCCTTGGAGGGAAGAATGGGTTTTTTGTTTACAAGAGCTATCTTCGGCTTGTTGCCGCAGATGCAAACGGGAAATTCGGGAGGGCAAGTGCAGCCCTGCGCAAATTTGCCGTAGGTTTGCTTGACGCATCTGTCCTCAAGCGAATGGAACGTGATGATAGCGAGCCTGCCACCTGGAGCAAGGCGCTCTACCGCGCCCTCTATCGTGGGGGCGATGACGGAAAGTTCGGAGTTCACTTCTATGCGAATGGCCTGAAAAGTTTTTTTCGCGGGGTGGTGACCCACTGCGAGCAGCTTTTTGGGCATAACACTTTTTATTATATTCGTAAGCTCGAATGTGGTTGTAATTTCCTTTTCTGCGCGGTAAGCCACGATAGCCGCGGCTATTTTTGGCGCGAAAGATTCTTCGCCGTAATCGAAAAGTATGCGGCGAAGGTCTGCTTCACTGTATGTATTAACGACCTCATGCGCGGAAAGAGCGGCGTCTTTGTCCATTCTCATGTCAAGAGGAGCGTCGCTGTTATAGGAAAAACCGCGTTCGGGCGTGTCGAGCTGATACGAGGAAACGCCGAGGTCGAGGAGAACGCCGTCAACCTGTTCTATTCCGAGGTCATCGAGCACTCCTGCAATATTTGAAAAATTGCTTTTAACAAAAGTTATTTTGTCGGCAAAAGGAGCAAGGCGTTCTCCGGCGGCGCTCAAAGCGTCGCTGTCCTGATCTATGCAGATGAGCCTGCCGCCGTCATGAAGGCGCGATGCGATCTCATAGGAATGACCGCCGCCACCCGTTGTGCCGTCAACGTAGATGCCGTCTGGTTTTATATTAAGCGCTTCTATACATTCACCGAGCATTACGGAATAATGAGAAAATTTTATGCTTTCCATATCAGAAATCAAGTTCCTCCATCATCTGCGCGATATCTTCCACGTTTTCTTTGCTGCGTTCAAGGAGCCATGCTTCCTCATCCCAAATTTCGAGGTAGGAGCCGACGCCGATAATAACCGTGTTCTTTTCTATTCCCGCGTATTCGCGCAAGGGTGCTGAAAGGAGCACGCGGCCCTGTGAATCGCACTGAACATCTGTTGCGTTTGCAAACATAAATCGTTTTATCTGGCGGGATTTTGTCGCGGGGAGAGAATCAAGCTTTTCTTTTAACTTTTCCCACTCTGCCATTGTATAAACCGTAAGACATTTGTCAACACTTTTGGTAATGACGAACATTTCGCCGAGTTCCTCGCGGTATTTCGCGGGGATGAATATTCTGTTTTTTGCGTCAAGCGCATGGGAGTATTCACCGAGAAACATAACGTCACCGCCTTCCTGAGTGGAAAAATCAACACTTATTCAACATGGCGGTGTGGAAAACTCTGTGGAAAGTGTGGAAAACTCACCACAACCCACCACAACGCACCACCTGTGATATGATTATAACTAAAAAAACGTAAAAATACAAGTATTTTAAAAAAAAATATGAAAAAAAGATATGAATTTTGAACAAATTTATTTTGTGGAAAATTCGACAAATAAAACGCGTATGCGCCAATGACTGTGCCCGTGTTTGTGGAAAACTGTTTTAGATTGTCGATTTTCCACAATTCGTGGTGAAAAATGTAGTGGAAAAGAGGGTGGAAACGAGGGGAAAAAATGAGGAAAATTCCCCACGTTTTATTTGGAGCGGAATAAAAAAGCGTTCAAATGCTTCCCCACTTTTCTTACTGCGGTTCGGTCATCGTTAGCGTAGGCAAAAACTTGCTATTTAGTGCAGCTCAAATCTTACGATTTGAAGGCAAATCACGCCACGGCTCTGACAGCCATTTAAGGCTGTCATTCACTACTGCGGCGCCGCTACGCTAACCCAATCTTTGGGGAAAGGTACGCTTTTTTGAACAAGCATTTGCACACTAATTGCGCGCAATTTCCTATATTATAAAAAAACATCGGCAGGACGGATTTTTTTCGTTCTGCCGATGTTTTTGTAACACGGGAATTTGCCTTAAAATGATGTACAACCTCATTCGTCAGCCTATGGCTGCCACTTCCACAAAGGGGAAGAAATTTCAAAAAGTGCTTATTTTCCGAAGTGATTTGACGCTAAATTTTAAACAACACCGTGAAAACGGTTCCATTTTGCTCGCTGCTTTCGGCGGTGATCTTTCCGTCGAGGGATTCCGCAATGTTTTTTGCAATCGAAAGCCCTAAGCCGTGTCCGCCTACGCTTCGTGCTTTGTCCGCGCGGTAAAAGCGCTCAAAAATGTGTGGCAAGTCCTCCTCGGAGATGGTGTTGCCGTTGTTTTTGACGGAGAGTTTAACGTTTTGCTTTGTTCTCGAAAGGGATACCTTGACAGTATCTCCGCTTTTACTGTATTTTATGGCGTTGTCTGTGAGAATGTGGATGAGGCGAACGAGGGATTCTTCGTTCGTTTTCATTTTTATTTCTTCGGAAATATCGCTTTCTATATTTATGCCCTTTTCAAATGCCAATGGCTCAAATTGCAGACAAACGCGCTCTGTAAGTTCGCCGATATCAAGCTCGCAGAGAACGAGCTTTTCTTTCATATCTTCGGATTTTGCAAGTTCCAGCATTTTGTCCACAAGCGCGCGCATACGCTGTGCTTCTTCTTCTGTGCTTTCGAGCCATTTTATTTGGGATTCTATATTTTCTTCCTTGTGCGCGCGCAAAATGCCCGCGTTTGCAAGAATGACCGTGAGCGGCGTTTTGAGGTCATGGGAGGCGTCTGCCACAAATTGCTTTTGGCTTTTCCATGCCGCTTCTATCGGCTTTATGGCAAGGCTTGCGAGAAGTCTGCTCAAAAAATAGAATATAAGCAGGCTGAGCGCGCAGGCGATGCCCGCGATTATCGCCGTGTTTTCAACGGTCGTTTTAATGTGCTCCGTAGAGGCGAAAGCGATATACGTACCGAAAGGCGACATTCTTTGCATATACATAAGCTTCAGTTCCGAAAGCGTGCCGCGCTCCTCGTTTGAAGCAAGGACTTGCTCTACCGCTTTTGCAAGAGTTTCTTCCTCCATGCCCGTGCCGAAACCGTTCGCGCTGCTTATTTGACCGTATTCCGTTACGATAACGGAAAAAACGTAGGTATACGGCAGCTCTTCCGCGCCGCCTATGTTGGGTATTCCGTGCTCGAAGGCTTGCTTATCCGCGCGTTTATCGAAAAACACGATGCTTTCCAGAGTTTCGTTTATCTGCTCCGTTTCGGTGCGGTATGTCATCACGCAAAGCGCGATAAATATGAACAGCACGACCACGCCGACAAAGAGCATATTTATAAGGATAAATTTTTGTTTGAGCTTTTTTAGCATAGTTACCTTCTCTGTAAATCTACTATAAACCAATAATATAAAAGGCGTTGCCGAGATTTTTTATTCACATTGCAATTTATATCCGAGCTTTTTAAGCGAAATTATTTCGCATTTGGAGCCGACGAAATGGAGCTTTTTGCGCAGGAAGGAGATGTACGCTTCCACGTTGTTGTCGCCCGCGTCGGAATCGTACCCCCAAACCTTTGTGATTATTTCCTCTTTGGAAAGTATCACGTTCGGGCGGGAAAGGAAAAGGCGGAGCATTTCCGTTTCTTTAAAATTAAGGCGAACACTTTTCGTGTTTTCCTTGCAGGAAAGCTCGCTTTGGGAGATGGTGAAAACTATATCCGCAAAGCACATTTGATCGAGTATCACCTCGCCCTGCCTGCGTGAGATCACGCGCACGCGCGCGAGTAGCTCCTCGGGGGAAAACGGTTTGGTCATGTAATCGTCCGCACCGAGGTCAAGACCTTTTACTTTGTCTGCTACGGAATCGCGTGCGGTGAGCATAAGCACTGGCGTCGTTACGCCGCTTTTGCGAAGCTGGGTTATTATTTCAAATCCGTTTTTACGAGGGAGCATGATATCTAAAATAATGCAATCGTAAATGCCGCTTTTCGCGTATTCCAAACCGTCCGCGCCGTCGTACACGGCGTCCGCCATATATTTTTGCTCCGCAAGTATTTGGCAGAGCGCGTCCGCAAGCCTTTTTTCGTCCTCTACAACGAGTATACGCATGATTTCACCTCTTTTTCCTTGAAAAAAACAGAAATATATACTATAATTATATTCTACCACAAAGTATTTTCTCCCACAAGTATAGTTTCGCAACCTTAAAAAATGCTGAAAGGAATTTTTAAGGTTTTTTTCAGTATGTTGCTCTATAATGTGTTTGTAAAAACGAAAAAGAGGTAAGGTCGATGGCCGATATTTGCATTTTCAAAAGGATAGAAAAGAAATATTTTCTTACCGAAGAAAAATACGCGCAACTGCTTTCGTATCTCGGCGATAGGGTGAAAATGGATAAATACGGCAGGCACACCATCTGCAATATTTATTTGGACACGCCGAGTTTTCTTCTTATAAGGAATTCCATAGACGCGAAGGTGTATAAGGAAAAGCTCCGCCTGCGCAGCTACGGCACGCCGAACGCAGAGAGCAAGGTATTCTTTGAAATAAAGAAGAAGTACAAGGGCGTTGTATACAAGCGCCGCGTTGTTCTTTCGCTTTCGGAGGCTATGGATTATATAAAATTCGGAAAAAAGCCGCAGGAATCGCAGATAATGGACGAAATCGATTATGCGATGGATTTTTATGGCAGACCCGCGCCCGCCGTTGTGCTTTGTTATGACAGAGAGGCTTTCAAGGTCGAGGGTTTCCCACAGGTAAGGTTCACCTTCGACAGAAACGTGCGTTACCGCGCGGAGGATTTGCTCCTTGAGCACGGCGACTACGGCAAGACGATAACTCCCGAAAACGCGGTGCTTTTGGAGATAAAAACGGACGGTGCGATGCCCATATTCCTTGCGGAAGCACTTTCGGCTCTGCAAATTTACCCAACCTCATTTTCAAAATACGCGACGGCGTACCGCGATCTGTGCGCCCAAGAGCAGTTTAATAAAGAAAAAGAAAGAGAGATTACTTATGCCTGATTTGTTTGCTTCCGTTCTTACGGGAAGCCTTACGCTTTCCACCTATCTTTTATGCATTGGTGCCGCGTTTGTCTGCGGCGTTATTGTTGCGGCGGCTTCTTCCTTCCGCACGCATATGTCAAAAAGTTTCCTCGTAACGCTCATTCTGCTTCCACCTGTTGTTACGACAGTTATTATGATGGTAAACGGTAACGTAGGCACGGGTATTGCCGTAGCGGGCGCGTTCTCACTTGTTCGTTTCCGCTCTGTTGCGGGCAAGGCAAGAGAGATCGCCTGCGTTTTCTCTGCTATGACGGCGGGACTTGCTTGTGCTGCGGGATATGTGGGTGTGGCTGTGATCTTTGCCGTTATAATCGGTGCGGCAATGATGATCCTTTCTCTTGTTCCCGTTAAATCGGAAAAAGAAATGGATCTTCGTATAACTATTCCCGAAAACCTCAATTACACGGACGTGTTCGATGACCTTTTCAAGCAATATACGAAGAGATACCGCTTGGTGAAGGCGAAAACCGCCAACATGGGCAGCCTTTATAAGCTGACTTATAAGGTGGAAATGAAAGACTCATCTCTTGCTAAGGATTTTATTGATAAATTGCGTTGCCGTAACGGAAACCTTGAAATCTCTCTCGCGGAAAACGCAGAAAACGACGACGAACTGTAAGAACGCTCACGCGTTCTTAAACAATTTTACCCGCTTTTTCTTGTTTAAAGAAAAACCCTGATATAATAATTCAAGACCGCCGTTGCGGTCTTGTTCTTATTTTGATGCAGGGGGAGGGCTTTTGCCCTCCCCTTATTTCAATATCTCTGCTACGCCTTCGGGCAAAAGCGCGCTCACGTCCTCGCCACGCGAAATTTTTTCTCGCACGAGAGTTGAACTGAGCGAATCAAACCTTGTGTCGGAAACAAGCAGGAGCGTTTCAATTCCGTAGTGCAGCTTATTGTAATCTGCCATGATTTTTTCGTAATCAAAATCCGTTCCGTTGCGCGCGCCCTTGACTATGGCGCAAGCGCCTATATCACACGCGAACTGCGCCAAAAAGCCCTCTCCTATAACAGTTCTCACGTTCGGCAGATGTTCTACTGCCTTGTTCAGCGCGCGGAAGCGCACTTCAAGCGGAAACTGCTTTGTTTTCGCGGCGTTTTCGAAAATGCCGACGACGACTTCATCGAAAAGAGAAGCCGCGCGGGTGATTATATCGAGATGCCCGAGCGTTACGGGGTCGAACGTCCCCGCGGTAAGTGCTATGCGCTTACTCATCTGTTTCTTCCGTCTTAGGTGTAAAGTACGTTACGTAAACTCTGCCGTAGCGAGCTTCTTTTTTTACGTTGTAGCGTTCGCTTATCATAACGTCGTCCGTGTCGATTTTTTCGCCGCTTTCGCAGATGATAAGGCTCGTTTCCTTTACC
>JBGVFW010000252.1:0-1744 GCA_045121315.1 Eubacteriales bacterium | reverse complement strand
CAGACAGCCTTACACCAAGGTTCAGATCGCTAAGATCGTTCTCTAATTCCTATGACAAAAGTGGTTTTTTATAAGAGACACGGCATTTTTTACGGGTTTCATGAGGAAGGTCATGCAGGCTATGCAGAGTTCGGAGAGGACGTCGTCTGCTCCGCGCTTTCCGCAATGACCATGCTCATCATCAATACCTGTGAAACGGTTTGGGGCGTCGACGTTCATTATGAGATCGACGAGGAGACCACCGATATCACGGTTACCGTAAAAGAAGCTCTCCCCGAATTCGCATCCAGCGACGAAAAGCAGTATGCCGTTTCGGGTCTTATCGAGGGTTACTATTATCAGCTCATGGATCTCCTTGAGGATTATAGCGACTACATCGATGTTGAAGCGGAAGAAAAACCAATCAAATGAGCTCTTAAAGCTCTGGGCGTATGCCCGCAGTTACACAAAATCAGAAAACGGAGGTATCACGAGTATGTTGAGACTTGGCTTGCAATTTTTTGCACATAAAAAAGGCGTAGGTTCTACAAAGAACGGACGCGATAGCCGTGCGCAGAGACTTGGCGTTAAGAAATCCGACGGCCAGACAGTTCTCGCAGGCAACATCATCGTTCGCCAGAGAGGCACAAACGTGCATCCCGGCCAGAACGTTGGTATCGGCTCTGACGACACCCTTTTCGCTCTCAAGAGTGGCGTTGTTAAATTTGAACGCTACGGCGACAACAAGAAACGCGTTAGCGTCATTGCTGAATAATTCAGTTTATAATTACAACACAGAAACGGACTTCATAAAAAGTCCGTTTTTTGTTCAATCGGAGTATTTTCTATGAAAAAATTCATTTCGATCGCGTCCTCTTATCTTGGACATGTTGGCTTTTATTTTCTTGCGGTCATTGTGGTTTTCGCTTCCATCGCAGCTGTCGCGGCTTCTACAACGTTCAATATCGTCTTGGTTTGGACCGCCCTTCTTTTTGCGGCACTTCTCGGTATTGCTGACGGCGTTTTTGCTTTGAAGTTCCTCGGATCGTATTTGGTGAAGGCAACACTTCACGCGGTTCTTGCCATCGTCGCGTTTGCGATTTCCTTCGTTGGCGTTTCCGGTGTCATTGAAGGCGGAAAGACCGCTGTGATGGGCGTGCTTCTCTTTTCGGCTTTGATGGTGCTCATTACGGTGATCCGTTGCGTTCTTTATTATGCCACTGCAAAAAAGGAAAACGAAAACAAGTCGTATCAGTATCTTTATACGGCAAAGGATTGAGCCCTTATTTTGTCATATGCGAAAGCGAAAAAATGGTTCCCATTTTTTCGCTTTCAAAAGTTTTTTGTAAAAAATAAAAAACTTTTGAAAAACTATTGACAAATGGAATAATATATGCTATTATATATGAGCGCTCAAGGGTGAGCGACAAAAATTGAATATGATCCATTAGCTCAGTAGGTAGAGCACATGACTTTTAATCATGGTGTCCGGAGTTCGACTCTCCGATGGATCACCAAAAAGAAACGGCAATTTTCGGAAGAAAGTTGCCGTTTCTTTTTGGTGTTCTTTTCTTTTTTCTTTATTCTTCTCTGAAAATTGCCGTTTCGGGTGAAAAGAGAAAAGGTGCTTTGATTCGCAAAGCGAATGAATGAAAAAGCAAAGTGTGAAAAAATTTGTCCCTTTTGCACAAGAAAATCCGATTTTTTTCGTAAGGTGCTTGGAGAAAATTTTCAAAAATCTGTACGCAAAATGATTTTTTTATGG
>JBGVFW010000251.1:0-6108 GCA_045121315.1 Eubacteriales bacterium | reverse complement strand
AGAGGTTTATGCGCTCCAAAGGCGCAAATTCCTTATATTCAGGGCTGTCCCACAGAGCTTCGAATGAAACGGTTATATTTATCTCAGGCGCGGTCAAATCGTGTGATTTGATATAAGCGGTCGCATGAGTGCGACGTGTATCTTCGTTCACTTCTTCGTCTTCGGAAAAATACTCTGTAAGGTCTCTGATATAAGTTTTTATATGACCGATAGCGTCCGAGCTTATAAGCTCCACAAGGTTTTCAGAAAGAGAAACTACAGTTTCCGTTCCGTCTTCGTTCGTCTTTACTGCGTATGGATAGATGTGCGTATAACATTCTTCGATGTTCTTTTCCTGCTTTGCGTCCGTGATGTTTTTGCCGTAACGCAGGACGACGCCCGAATCCGTTCCGCGTGCGCGGTAGAGCTTTACTATGAAATTATCAAATTCAAATTCGCCGCCGAAAACGTCAAGCACGGAACCTTCCGAGCCGCCGCAGAATTTTCTAAGGCTTCTCGGCTTTGTAATTGACATTTTTCGATTGGCTTCAATATCGCTCCAAGCCGTGAATTTATGCGACAGCAGGGAAGCGGCAAACCCTTTGTTCATCGCGTCTTGTGCGGATTCCGCATTTATTTCGATGGGCGGCAGGGGAATTCCGCTAAGATCATACGAAATATGCCGCGCCGAGAACGTGACCGTTCCTCCAATCGGCTTGCTCGATTTATAAATGCGGTAGAGCTGAAGCCCTCTCGTTTCGTTCGGCTTGACTTTTATAATGCTTCCTTCAAGTATATCCTCGTAAAAAGCGCCGCTTATAGGATAGGTCAAAATAACCTCGTCCGCGCCGTTGCGCTCCTCCGTTGCTTCACAGGAGATGGCATCACGCAAAAATCCGATACCATTGCTTTCAAAATCGGTTTCGTGCTTGGAATAAAGTATAGGTATCATACGGTACACCACCTCGGTTTTATTTCCACGCTCGAAACTTCACCATTCCACGAAATGGTGTTTTCTCCCGAAATAAGCTCGGGAAAGCTTTGTGTGTACATATTTTTATTTGCCGAGAGCGTACCTTTGTGCGCTATCATCATTTCGCTGTCTATCTCGATATATTCCTCAACGCCCTTGAAGACGAAAGAATCGTTATTCACGCTCAAAGTGATATCCCCGCTTCCCGTGACCTTTATATACGGCTTTGAGGGGAACGCTTCGGGATTTTCGAGCGTTCCGGCCTCCGTGAGCGTTATGACGTTATCGCCGTCGTTGCGGTAGAGGAACGGTTTGCAGTTAAAGCGAACCGTTCCCGAACCGATAAGACGCATCTTCTGCTCGAAGCTTATGGCGTTGCTCACAGCGGCGTAACGGTAATATCCGGGGTTATATGTATCGGAGAGCTTAAAGTAATTCGTTTTTGCTAAAAGCCGCGATTTGATGTTTTTTATCATCAAGTCAAGAGTTTTTTCTTCGTCCCAAAACGCCATTTTATAGGAAATGGATACGTTTTTAAACCTTCCGTTGTCTTTGATGATGTCCCCGCTTCTCCCGGGAATGCTTACAAAGCTCATATCACGTTCGGGAGAAGGGAAAACGGGAGTTTCGGTGATAATCATTCCCATATCCGAATATGAATTGTAACCGTTAAAAGTGAAATGGTTTATGCAGTCTGTTATCACGCGAACACCTCCTCGTTACTTTTGATATATTCTTCTGCGACTTCCATAACTTCCTCTGTGAGCTCTCTTATATCCTGCTTGGTATTGTTATAGAAGTGCTCTATTTTCAGCGTAATACCGCCGAGAACAGTTGATTTTGTTCCGCCTTGGAGCGGTGCGCGCTTGGAGTTTTCAAGCTCTACTTTGCTTTCAAGCCCCGCGGTAACTTTGCCGAGCTGACTTTCTACGTCCTTTTGAAGATTGGGCGTTTCAAGGTCAACACCCACGGAAATACCTTTCACAAGATTTTTACCGATAAGGTCGCGGAAAACGGTAGACGGCGAATGTATGCCGAAGAAATCTTTTATACCGTCTGTCAAGCTGTCGCAGAAGCCCGAAATTTTACTTTTCAACCATGAAGCGGTATCTTTAATGCCGTTCCACAAGCCTTCAATCAGATTTTTTCCACATTCTTTGATATCGGGTATGCGGCTTTTTATCGTGTTTACAATGCTTTCTATTATATTGGGAATCGCTTTCACTATCGTCGATATAATCTCTGGCAAGGATTTTATAATCGACGTGAAGAGCTTGACACCCGCTTCCGCAATAAGCGGCAGATTTGCAATGAGCGTATCGATTATACCGTTTAATATATTGGGCAAAACCGCGATTATGGTTTCTATAATCTGCGGCAGATCGTCCACAAGAGAAGAAAGGAGCTGAACGCCCGTTTCCATTACAAGCGGAACGGAAGAGAGCAGCGCGTCGAGAATCGCCGTTATTATTTCCGGCAATGCTTCCAAAAGCTGCGGGATTGCGCTGATAAGTCCGTTTGCCAGAGAAAGCAGGAGCGTAACGCCCGCGCTCACCAAAAGCGGCAAATTCGAGGTTACGGATTGAACAAGCATCGGAATCATATCCACCAACGCTTGCATTATTTGCGGCAGTGCTTCCGATATGCCCATAATAAGCGAAGCAATTATTTGCAATCCTGCGGAGATAAATTGAGGCAAGTTTTCTGCTATAAACTCAATCAGAAGCGTCAGCAGTTGCATTATAACGGTTATAAACTCGCCTTGGTTATCGGTTATTACTCCAAGCAGATTTTGAAACAGAGATAACGCGGCTTCCGTGAGCGGCGGCAGCAATGTCGGCAAGAGCGTTAAAACCATTGCGAGCAGCCGCGAAAGCATACTTGAAACCGTCTTTGTAAACGAGGGTATGTATTTTGATATTGTTTGCATACCGTCAACAAGTTTTCCGCTTATGCTTTCGCCGACGGTTTCGATATCTTCTTCCTGTAATCCGTCGGAAAGCGCCGTTCCGACGTCGGAGAGAACTTCTTGCATTGCAGTTCCCACGCCTTGAACCGCAGGGAGAAAGTTTACGGCAATTTGACGCCCGAGCCCTTGTATCTGCGCTTGCGTTTTTTGCATCGTGTCGTCAAATGCGCCAAGGTCGGACACGGTTTCTTCCGAAAGGACCAATCCTGCCTCACGAGCTTCCTCGGCGAGCTTTTGCATCTCTTCGCCGCCCGCTTTAATCAGCGGGTTGAGCTCCTGCGCCGATTTACCGAATATTTGCATCGCATATGCGTCGCGCTGTGTTTCATTCTCTACCGCGCCCAAAGCGTCTATAAGCTCCCAAAAAACGGTTTGACTGTCGCGCATATTTCCGTTTTCGTCATATGCGGCAACACCGAGGGCGTTATATGCCTTTGTCATATCGTTTATAGAGGGCTCTACCGCTTGGGAGGCGGCTTCGACTTCCGCTTGTGCTTGTGCGAGGTTGTTTTGCGCTTTTTCAAGCGAAATTGCGGCTTGTTTTGCGGCGTCTGAGGATTCGCCACTCTTTTTTACCGCCGCATCGTATTTTATTTGTGCCGCTTCGACGGATAGGGCGGCATTTGCCGCTTTCGTTTCTGCTTTGCTTAATTTGTCTAAATCAACCGCGGCTTCCGCAGAAACGTCCTTCACGGTTGACATGGATTTTATTTGTTTTGCCATTGAGGCGGTAAGCGTGTCTACTTCAACGTCAACGAAGCGCGCGGCATACTCCCATTCCTGCAATGTTTCAACGGCTACGCCTGTTTTGTTGGAAAGCGTTATAAGCTCGTCCGCGGCGGCGCCCGCGTCGTTTGCCAAATTCCATACACCCGCGGCGGCTGCCGTTGATGCTGTGGCTATCGTGGCGATTCCCGTAACTGCGAGCTTGCCCGCAGAAGCGGCGAGAGAGCCGAATTTTTCCCAACCGTTTCCGCCCTCTTTGGCTTTATCTCCGCTTTCTTTTGCCTTTTTGCCTGCTTCCTCGGAGTTTTCGCCCGCTTCCTTTACATCTTTGCCGCTTTTTTCGCTTTTCTCGCCGAATTTATCGGCTTCATCGCCCGCCTTGTCGAAACATTCTGCGGCGTTATCGAGCTTTTGTTCGTTCTTTTCACATTCGTCTGTGAAATCGCTCATTGCTTTTTCGGCTTTGCGGAGGCTCGCTTCGGCGTATGTAACTTGTGTTTGAAACGCCCTGTATTCATCTTCGCCCATGTTGCCGTTTTTGAATTCTTCCTCAACTTTTTCTTGGGCTTTAAGAAGAATTTCAAGCTTTTCTTTTGCCGTTTCAACAGCTTGTGCAAGGAGCTCTTGCTTTTTTGCGAGAGCGTCCGTGTTTGTCGGGTCAAACTTTAAAAGCTCGTTCACGGCTTTTAACTGCGAGCTGATACTTTTGCTTTGACCGTTAACGCTTTCGAGCGCTTTGTTGAGCGGGGAAACATTGCCGCCTATTTCAATGGTTATACCTTTTATTGTTTTTGCTACTGCCAACGGCTCACCCCCTTACTCGTCAAAATGGTCGCGAAGTGCTTCGCGGTCGGGGTCCGTTTGCTCCAAAATCCAACATTCCTCCAAATACTCGCGCCCCTCCTTGGTTTGCGATTGTTTATATATAAACGCGTCGCGCAGGAGCATATAAAAAACGTCGATAGGCAATTCTTCAATTCCGACGAAGTTAAGCCCCGTGTATTCGGAAACGAGCTTTTCGGCAAACGTGTGTATTTTATATCTGACTTTGCCCGCATCGTCATCGGAATTGCTCGGACAATACGGGATTTTCAGTTTGGGTTTTTTAAGAGATTCTGTGCGTATCTCGAAAATTCGACAATGAGCAGGCTCATGTCTTCGATATCCATAAGCTCGTCCACTTCTTCGGAGGTAAACTTCCTTTTCGCCTTGTTGTTGGAAAGGATTTCGGCGGTAACGGAAAGAATTTCGTCATATGCGTCTATCGGGTTAGTTGTGTTTTTAAGTGTGTTTTCGATTTTCGAAAGCCGCGCAAAGAGCGCTTTTTTCGGTGCGCCTATAAATACTGTCGTACCGTCCGAAAGCGTTACGGACAGAAATTTTTTCTCTCTTTTCGTATAGTCAAGCATATTTTGCCTCCGTTTTATGTAGTTGTACTTGTAGTTGTAGTGGTTGTTGTTTTATAAGTTTCCTTATAGATGATGCGAGTGCCTTTTTCGCCGTGAGGCTTGGCTTTGAATTCAGGATTAACAACGGTTTCTTTGTCTTTTGCAAAAGCAAGGGAAAGTCCCGCTTCGTTTTTGCCGATGATGGTGATGCGAATATCGCTGTCAACGGGGTCTGCGTGAACGAAGCGTATAATATAATTTTTGCCGTCGTCGTTGCCCGCGCCGCCTATCTCGATTATCCTGTGCGTGTCCGTGTCCTCGACAACTCTTGCTGTAGAAACGAGCTTTGCAATGGTCGTGCCGTTGAGGGTACAAATGCCGAGCAGGAGCTTTGCTTCTTCGTCTGTCAATATCGTTTTTTCAACAAGACCGTGATCGTCTTTTGCTGTGTAATACGTGGGTGTGTAACTGAGCGTTGCGCCGCCTGATGTGTGACCTAAGAGGTTATCATCCGTTTCAATAACGTCGTCCTCGGGAATCTCACCCGTGTACTCCAAAATGTAGCTTTTACCGCTGCCGAGTATCATTCTTTTCTTCTTTTTGCTCATTTTTATCTCCTTAATTTTTCATAAAAAGTGAATTCATATGTAACAACATAGAGGCTCTCTTTTTCAAGCTCGTCCTCCGATTTTTCAAATTCGTATTCCAAAAGCGCGGTTTCGATAAGCAGTTCGAGCGCAGGCGAGGGAACTTCCGTGTAAAGCTCCAAGGTAACGTCAACCTGCTTATAAAAAACTTCGTCATCGCCGCCGCGAAAATCCTCCTCGGTGACGTATATCATATACGGCGGGTTCGGCAGAGGCTTGTTTTTATAAGCCTTAAAGCGGCGGTGCGCGAGGGGAATATCCAAGTTCGAGAGAAGTGCTTCAAGATGCTTATTTGCCGGCATTTTCTATTACTCCTTCTACTTTTTGTTCAAAGGACTTTTGAGCCTTTTCTTCGTTTTTCTTTATGTGTGGAAATGCACGTGTGCGGCCGCCGTTCCTTGTTTTATGCGGATTTTCGAGGAGGTG
>JBGVFW010000250.1:0-3974 GCA_045121315.1 Eubacteriales bacterium | reverse complement strand
TCAAACATACGTGAACGTTTGACAATCTCGCTCTTATGTTCCGTGTCAGCCGGCATTTCAAGCCCCGAACGTTTTGCAAGAAATTCAAGCGCAGACATATATTCAAGGTTTTCCGCGCGCATAATAAATGTTATAACATCGCCGCCCGCTCCGCAACCGAAGCATTTAAACGTTTCCGTATTGGTAAAAACCGTAAAAGACGGCGTTCTCTCCGAATGAAACGGGCAAAGACCGACTTTATTCGACCCGGCTCTTTTCAAAGTGACGTAGGAGGAAATAACGTCGTCTATCTTGTTTCTGTATTTCAGTTCCTCGATAAAGCCTTGCGATATCTTCAAAACAAGATGCTCCTCCTTTTATATTATTTTTAATTTTAATTTACGTTCCATACTTTCGGGACAAACAGTTCTTCGAAAAGATTTATGGCATATCTGTCTGTCATTCCCGAAATATAGTCGCAAACGCGGCGTTCGATGCTTTCCGATTCGTCAAAAAGATATTCGGGCGGCATTTCGTCCGGGTGCTTCACGAAATATTCATAAAGCTTGCGCAAAAGGTCTTTTGCGCGTTTTTCCTCATGCTTTGCAACGGGATTGTAATAAACTCTCTCGTTGAGAAAGCGGCGCAAAGCCATCGTCGCTTCATATACCGTTTTTTCCATCTTGATATCATTGATGCCCGTGCTGGACTCTATGACGCTTGAAACCATAGTGTTTATTCTGCAGGAATGTGTGTCGCCGAGTATTTCCGTAAGCTCTTTCGGGATATCCTCGTATTTAAGCACTTTCGCGCGCACCGCGTCATCTATATCGTGATTGATATACGCAATGCGGTCTGCAAATTTGACTATGCGACCTTCTAGCGTGGAAGCAAGGTGTTCTCCCGTGTGATTGACGATACCGTCGCGCACCTCATATGTAAGGTTCAGCCCCTGCCCGTCGTTCTCAAGCTTCTCCACCACGCGCAAGCTCTGCTTGTAATGGGTGAAATCAGGAGAAAAGCACTCCTGCAGAACGCTTTCACCCGCGTGACCGAACGGCGTATGACCGAGGTCATGCCCTAGAGATGCCGCCTCTGCCAAATCCTCGTTGAGGAAAAGAGCGCGCGCAATGGTGCGCGCTATCTGCGTAACTTCAAGGGTATGCGTAAGTCTTGTTCTGTAATGGTCGTCCTCGGGACAGAGGAACACCTGCGTTTTATGCATAAGCCTACGGAAAGATTTGCAGTGAGTAATACGGTCGCGGTCGCGCTGAAACTCCGTGCGCAAAGTACACGGTTCAACATAACGTTCGCGCCCTTTTGTATTTGAGGAAAGGCAAGCGAACTCGGATAAATTTTGCTTTTCCCGCTCGTTCATCATCTGAGCAATAGTCATAGTGCAGGCTCCTTTTCGGTATATATGTATAATATACGAAGTTTTTTAAAAAAATCCTGCTTGAAACAAAAATTTTCTCTTGTTTTTTTGACTTTATTTTTGTTTTTCTTCGTCGAAATAGATTCTTTTAAGCACAGGCGTGCGCTTTCCGTTCGTCGCGGAAACTATGCGCGCGCAAATGCGCTCCGATAAGCGCGAAGGAGCAGAAAAGCAAAGGTTAACCCTCTGACCGAAATCGGAACCTGATATCTGACCGCCGCACGAGCTTATTTCATAAAGCAGTTTTTGATATTCCTGATATTCTATATCTACGGAATATTCTGAGTATTCTTCAAAGAAAGCACATTCGGCGTTCGCCACAGCGTCTGCCGCGCTTCCCGAATAGGCGCGCGTAAGCCCGCCCGCGCCCAAAAGCACGCCGCCGAAAATACGTACAACGGTCACAACAACGCCCGTAAGACCGTTCTTTTTTATAACGTCGAGCACGGGCGGTCCGCCCGTTCCCTGCGGTTCGCCGTCGTCGCTGTAACGCATGGTGTTGCCCACAACGTAAGCGAAAACGATATGGCGCGCGTCGCGGTAAGCGCGGCGCTTTTCCTCTATGAAGGCTCTTGCTTCCTCTTCGCTTTCAATGTGAGCGGCATCGCCTATAAAAACAGATTTTTTCTCTGTCATTTCGGCGTGGCCCGCTTTTTTTATCGTTCTGAATCGTTCCACGGCGCACCTCTTATTTTTTAATATACTTCGAGTAGATACCTGCGTTTTTTGAGTCTGCCACGGCACGCACAACAGCACCGTTTTCTGTGTATTCCACATCTTTGACGGCGGTGTTGTTATAAAGTCTGTTTATAACGCCCATTTCGTTTGTGGGAATCTCAAAAACATATTCACGCGCTTTTTCGTGGGAAAGTTCTTCTATTTTTGCCACAAGCTCGTCTATTCCCTCGCCCGTTTTAGCAGAGATAAGAAAGCTCTGTCCCGTGGGCGTTCTGGGAATAAACCCTTGTGCCTTATCGCATTTATTGTAAACAAAAAGTGTCGGTTTATCGGCGGCACCAAGCTCGGAGATGAGCTTCGCGCTCACGTCGCCTTGGGAGTCTGCTTCAGGGTCGGAAGCGTCAATAACGATGAGCAGCGCATCCGCATATGCGACTTCGTCAAGCGTGGAGCGGAAAGCGTTCACAAGCTGATGCGGAAGTCTGCGTATAAAACCTACGGTGTCCGTAAGCAGTACATCCTCTCCGCCCGGCAGCGTAAACTTGCGCGTGGTCGGGTCGAGCGTGGCGAAAAGTTTATCCTCCGCCAAAATTCCCGCACCTGTAAGATAATTTAGAAGCGTAGATTTACCCGCATTCGTGTAACCCGCAATGGCAATTTTGAAAACACCCGTGCGGTCGCGCTGAACGCGCTGTGTTGCGCGGTTCTTCGCCATCTCTTTTATATCGTCCTCAAGCGCGGCGATGCGTCGCTTGATATGTCTGCGGTCTGTTTCGAGCTTACTTTCACCGGGGCCGCGCGTGCCTATACCGCCGCCAAGACGTGAAAGCTCCGTTCCCTTACCTGTAAGTCGCGGAACGGTATATCTGAGCTGTGCAAGCTCTACCTGCGTTTTACCCTCTCCCGTGACAGCGTGGAGAGCGAAAATATCGAGTATTAGCATACTGCGGTCGATCACGCGAACGTCGCCGCCGATATCGTTTTCAACATTTCTTATCTGCGAGGGAGAAAGCTCGTCGTCAAAAATAACGACATCGATATCATTGTTTTCGCAAAGGTGAGCAAGCTCTTCGACCTTGCCCTTGCCTATATACGTTCTTACGTCCGGGTTTTCCTTCTGTTGCGTCAAGCGAGCCACGACTTCAGCGCCCGCTGTGTCGGCAAGGCGAGCAAGCTCATCGAAAGAAACCTCATATTCCCGCTCATCCGCGCCCTTCGGCACGACGGAAACGAGAACCGCTCTGGTTACTTTATCTTTTTCAAAAACATTTTCTTCCGTCATATCAAAAAACCTTTCAAATACTGTGCCGAAGCATTTTTCGGCATATCTATTATTCGCAATTTAACGGTTTATTTGCACGCAAAGAGAAAGAGCGCGAAAAACAGAGTCGCCCTCCGCTTCTCACGCTCACAAAAAGTTTCAAGTCAAAAAATTATTTCTTGCTTTCAAGACGTTTTTTGAACTTGTCAACACGTCCGCCGGCGTCAACGAATTTCTGCTTGCCGGTGAAGAACGGGTGACATTTGGAACAAACTTCGACATGGAAGTCACCTTTTGTCGATTTTGTATTTATAACTTCGCCGCACGCGCAAACGATTTTCGCGTCAACGTAGTTAGGATGGATTCCTTCTTTCATTGTTTAGCACCTCACTTAAACATATTCACGTATGTTATATTATATCATACTTTTTTACTTTTGCAAGAGTTTTTTTAAAATTTCTTTTATATGTTGTCGTTTTTTTTCAAATTTTTCCCGAAATTTCTTTTTTAAGCCGTTCGATTATCTTTTTTTCGAGCCTTGAAATGTAAGATTGAGATATTCCCAAGGCCTTCGCCGTTTCTTTTTGCGTCATCTCTTTTCTGCCGTTAAGCCCGAAGCGA
>JBGVFW010000249.1:0-21026 GCA_045121315.1 Eubacteriales bacterium | reverse complement strand
ACGCGCTTTCCATGGCAAACGGAAACAGCTCGCGTGCAAGCGACGACATGGTCACGTTCGTCGTGATGAATACCGCTCCGTTTTCATTCATGCCAACAACGATAATAGCTCTGCGCGCCGCCGCCGGCAGCGCAGATCCGTTTGAAATAATCGTCGCGGTGTGGATCTGCTCCGCTCTCTCCATGATCGCCGCCATATTTTTCGCAAGGATAGGCAGGTTTTTCGCAAAATGAAATACGTTGAATACATAGCGAGCCTTGCCATACCGCTCGTCGTCTGTTTTGTCGGCATAATCTTGTGTTTTTCAAAAAAAGCAACATTCGACGACCTCTCAAGCGGAGTTTCGGAGGGACTGCATGTCTGTGTGCGGCTCGTTCCCACGCTCATAATACTTATGGTAGCGGTGTCCATGCTCTCCGCTTCCGGCGCAGTAGATTTTCTTGTAAAAACTCTCTCCCCCATTGGAGATAAGATAGGTATACCCATCGAGCTCCTTCCGCTCATTCTCATGCGCCCCGTTTCAGGCAGCGCGTCAAGCGCAATGCTCACAGAACTTTTCGAAAAATACGGCGCGGACAGCTTCGCCGGGCGCGCCGCATCCGTGATAATGGGCTCTTCGGACACGATAATCTACGTCTGCGCGGTTTATTTCTCAGCCATAGGGGTTAAAAAAACGCGTCATGCTCTTCCCGCCGCTTTCGCGACAATGCTTTTTTCCGTGTTTATATCCTGTGCAGTGTGCAGAATGATGTTTAAATAAAAGAGTGTGCTTTATTCTCTCGTCACGGCAAATGACGTTACACCCTCTCAAAATGTGAATAAATCTATTGCCTTCTTTACTTAGTAGAAACTTTTTGCAAAGCAAAATTCAAATCTTGCGATTTGAAGGCACAATCCAAAGGTGAGGGCAAAAAAAGACTTCCTTTCGGAAGTCTTTTCGTTATATCTGACGTCTGCCGTCGAGCGCGCGCATAAGCGTCATCTCATCGGCATATTCGAGATCTGCGCCCACGGGTACGCCGTAAGCCAAGCGCGTCACCTTTATATCAAGCGGGGTAACAAGCTTTGAAATATACATTGCCGTCGTTTCGCCCTCTATGTTCGGATTTGTCGCGATTATAAGCTCGCGCACATCGCCGTTGTTAATTCGCGCAAGCAGCTCTTTTATGCGGAGCTGTTCGGGCCCAACGTTGTTCATAGGCGAAATAACACCACCCAAAACGTGATAAAGACCGTTGAACTCTTTGACCTTTTCAAGCGCCATGACCGCACGGGTATCTTCCACAACGCAGATAACACTTCTGTCCCTAGTCGCGTCGGAGCAAATGGAGCAGGAATCTCCGTCGGAAAGATTGCCGCAAACCTCGCACGGGTGAATATCGCGCTTTGCGGCCAAAATAGCGTTTGCAAATTCCGCCGCTTCTTCCTCGCTCATATCAAGCACGGAAAAAGCGTATCTTACAGCCGTCTTATATCCTACGCCGCGAAGCGTGCAAAATTTTTCAATAAGCTTTTGCAGCGGAAGAACGTATTCCATTCAAAAACCCCTGTTTTAGAAAGACATTCCGGGCATACCGGGGAAACCCGCCATACCGCCCGTGATCTTGCCCATCTCTTCATCAGCCGTCTTTTCAACGCGCGTGATAGCTTCATTTACAGCGGCAATGAGGATATCGGAAAGAGTTTCAACGTCGTCGGGATCAACGATTTCAGGGGCAATATCAAGAGCAAGGATTTCTTTTTTGCCGTTGATCTTTATATTAACTGCGCCGCCGCCCGCGGAAACTTCGTATTCGCGCGCTTCAAGCTCTGCTTGAAGATTTGCGACGTCCTCCTGCATTTTCTGCGCCTGTTTGAGCATTTCGTTCATCGAGGGACCTTTCGGTAAAATTGCTTTCATCTGAACATTCTCCTTTTATATTCACTAAAAATTATTTACTTAATTTTCATTTGACTGCGTTATCAGCTCGTCCACTGCGTCGTATTCTTCAACTTCTTCGTCCGCGCAGATCGGCGTTATGATGTTGCTGTCATAATTTTTACCCAGCACCTCCAAAATCGTGCGCGAAATTATATTTTTTCGCTCGCCGTCCGAAACGAACTGCGCTGCGAAATCGGAATCAAGGTAAATGTATAATTTGCCGCCTTTTTCAACAGCTGTCGAACCTATCATAAACGAAGCAAGCGAAGGCTCTGCCGCTTCGAGTTTTTTTATAACGTCAGCAAATCCGCGAAGGCTCACAACTCTTCCTGCACTCGGCGCCGTTTTAGCCGCAGGCGGCGTGGGTGCGGGCGTCGCCTCTGCCATGGGCGCGATATCGGGCGTTTTCACCGCTTTCTGCGCCACTTTCTCGTGCACTTCTTCTGCCGCCGCTTGAACGGAATCAACGTTTTCTTTATACGACGCAGGCGCGCTTACTGTACTGCCATAGGAAAGAGCCGCAACCTTTTCTTCAAGCGCGGCAAGTCGCACAAGAAGCGATTCTGTGCTATCGTCCATCGTTTCGTCGCAAACGCGCACAAGCGCCATCTCTGCAAAAAGCCTTGCCGAGGCAGGCGTGCGAATCATATTTTCCTCCGCCGCGCAGAAAATACCAAGCACCTGCATAAGGCGAGGAACGGTATATTTGTCTCCCGCTTTTGCGGTGAAATTGTCTTTTTTAACTTGACCACGCGTGCTTGAGTAAACGAGCATATTGCGAAAAAATCCGATGAGTTCGCGCCAATATACAACGATATCGCGCGAAGTAGAGGAAAGCTCTGCTACCATGCCCAAAGCCGCAGAAATGTCCTTTAGGGCGATATTTTCTGCCATTTTACAAAGAAGCTCCGCAGAGCTTGCACCGAGCAGCTCGCTCGCGCTCTTTTCCGTTATCCTGCCGCCCGCGCCCGAGCAATATTCGAGCATATTGAGCGCATCGCGAAAAGCGCCCTGCGCCAGATCGGCGATAAGCATAAGCGCGTCGTCATCAGCGGCTATTCCCTCCCCATCACAAACAACGCGCAAGCGCTTTGCGATGACCTCCTGAGAGACCCTGTGGAAATCAAAACGCTGACAGCGGGAAAGCACCGTCGCAGGAATCTTATTTATCTCTGTTGTGGCGAGAATAAAAATGACATATTCGGGTGGTTCTTCAAGCGTTTTGAGAAGCGCGTTGAACGCCGCCGTGGAAAGCATATGAACCTCGTCTATGATGTAGACCTTATATTTAAGGTCTGCCGGGCTGTACGCCACGCCGTCGCGTATATCGCGAACGTTGTCAACGCCGTTGTTGCTCGCCGCGTCCATTTCCATAACGTCCGTGGCTCTGCCCTCCTCAACGGAGCGGCAAGCCTCACACACGCCGCACGGATTGCCGTCAATGGGGTGTTCACAGTTGACCGCGCGGGAAATTATCTTAGCGCAGGTCGTCTTACCCGTACCGCGAGGTCCACAAAAAATGTAGGCATGGCTAATCTTGCCCGAGGAAACCTCGCTTTTAAGCACAGAGGTTATATGGTCCTGCCCCATAACGTCCGCAAATGTTTTCGGACGCCATTTTCTGTAAAGAGCCTGATGCACCTTGTCTGCCTCCCGCAAAATACAATTTAAGCGAGGTACAAAATTAGACCATACACCAAAAATTCGAAATGAATTTATGTGCGCTGTACGCATTCCCCGTTCGGGACAGGCTGACCCACGGCACACAGACTAAATTGCTTAATGCTGCTTGGTTCCCCACCTGACATGGTTCACAACCGTCTGTTGCGCGGGACCCGTCCGTCATCACGGAGAGTGTGCGCCGCTTGACCACACAAACCCACCCCTGGTAATTGGAATTATCCCCTGCTGAGCGGATTGCAGGTACAGGGCACCGCTAGCTCCCCGGCTAGTATGGCCTAATTTCATATCTCGCTTATTAAACATAACTTTATTAAAGTTACTGTAAGATTATATCACATTATTTTTGAATTTGCAAGAGGGAATTTAACTTTCATTAAAATAATCCGAACTAAATTATTTTATTTAGGCGCACAATTTGTGCGCCTAAAATCTCATCTCACTACGTCGATTATCAGTTCTTTTTTCAGAGGTTTTTCGCTTGAAAATTCCAATGCACTCATAAAAATCTCTTTTGCCTGCGCTATCTTTACTTCGTCAGAAGTATGGAGAGTTGCGATAACATCGCCGGGCTTTACAAAATCGCCCGTCTTTGCATGGAGCACCAGTCCTGCGGAATGGTCTATTACGTCATCCTTCGTCTTTCTGCCCGCCCCAAGTTCCATGCTCGCCCTGCCTATCAGCTCGGCGTTCATACGGGAAATATAACCCGTACGCTCTGAGAGCACCTCGAAGGCAACGCTTGACTTTGGGAATTTTTCCGTGTCGTCCACCCAACTTGCGTCCGCCCCCTGTGCTTGAATCCATTCTTTCATCTTTGCAAGAGCCGCACCCGAATCAAGCGAGTTTTCTGCCATTTTTCTCGATTCCTCCGCAGAAATTCCGCGGCACATGGCGATAAGTTCGGCTGAAAGGACAAGGCATATCTCGCGCAGGTCGGAAATATCCTCTCCACCAAGAAGTGCGATAGCCTCTTTTACTTCAAGCGAGTTGCCCACGGCGTAACCGAGCGGAACGTCCATATCTGTGATAACTGCCGCGATATTTCTGCCACACGCCTTGCCTATATCAACCATTTTTTGCGCCAGCACGTGCGCGCTCTCTGCGCCCTTCATGAACGCGCCACTGCCGCATTTTACGTCAAGAACGATATTTTTAGCGCCAGCAGCGATCTTCTTGCTCATTATGCTGGAAACGATGAGCGGAATGGAGTCCACCGTTTCCGTCACGTCTCGCAAAGCATAAAGCTTTTTATCGGCAGGAGTGAAATTGCCCGTCTGACCGATGAGCGCAATGCCGATCTCCTGCGCTTGGCGAAGAAAATCTTCTTCGGCCATAGCAGTCTTGTAGCCCTCTATCGCTTCGAGCTTATCTATAGTTCCGCCCGTGTGACCGAGCCCTCTGCCGGACATTTTTGCGAAAACACACCCACACGAAGCAACGATCGGACCTATTATAAGCGAAGTTTTATCTCCCACGCCGCCCGTGCTGTGTTTATCCACAGAAAGAGCGCCGAAGCGAGAAAGATCAAGCATATCGCCCGAATGTGCCATCTCCTGTGTAAGCGCCACGGTTTCTTCATCGTTCATTCCTTTGAATATTACCGCCATGCAAAAAGCAGATATTTGGTAGTCGGGTATCTCACCGTTGGTAAAACCCGCCACCATGTATTTTATTTCCTCGCGTGAGAGCGCCTTTCCTTCGCGCTTTTTGCGTATAAGCCCCGTCATTTGCATAAAATCACCTCAATTCACTTTTTCGGGCGTAAACGAAAACGGCAAAAGCTCCCAAAAATCATGGCTCTTCGTTTTTTCTCCGTCAAAAAGTATCACGCGCATATTCTCTGCGGCAAATTCCGAAAGCACCTGCCTGCACACACCACACGGCGGGAACGTTTCCGCAATGATGCCCTCCTTGCCGCCCACAACGGCAATAGCGGTAAATCTGCGTTTTCCATCGCTCACGGCTTTGAATATCGCCGTACGTTCCGCACAGTTTGTGGCTCCAAAGGAAGCATTTTCTACGTTACAGCCGGTATACACCGAGCCGTCCTCGCTAAGAAGAGCCGCACCAACGTGGCAGCGTGAATACGGTGCATATGCATTTTTCATAGCGTTAAGCGCCGCAAAAACAAGTTCTCTGTCAGTCATTTTTGCCTCCTATAAGAGAATAAAAGCTCTCGCCCGCAACCTTGCCCTTCACGCCGAAAAATTCCTCAACCGTCGCGGCGATATCAGCAAAGGTCTTGCGCGTGCCAAGCGGCACAGGGGCGATATTTTTGCCCCAAACAAGCAAAGGTGTATATTCGCGCGTGTGGTCCGTGCTAACATCACCCGGGTCGCAGCCGTGGTCTGCGGTGATGATGAGAACATCTTCCCCGTCCATGTTCACCATGAAATCGGGAAGCCAAGCGTCAAACTCAGAGAGTGCCGCGGCATAACCGTCAACATCGTTGCGGTGACCGTACTTCATGTCAAAATCGACAAGGTTTATAAAGCAGAGCCCGTTGAATTTTTCCTTTGAAAGCGCCATCGATGCTTCCATGCACTCGGCGTTTCCGTGGGAATTAACCGCTTTCGTAATACCTCTTCCGGCGAAAATATCGCTGATCTTTCCAACGGAAATAACATCAAAACCGTTTTCTTTCAGTTCGTCTAGCATCGTCGCGTCGTAAGGCTCAAGAGAAAAATCCTTTCTGTCGGCAGTTCTTACGAAATTGCCCGCTTCGCCATTAAATGGACGTGCGATAACTCTGCCCACGCTGTGCTTGCCGCAAAGAATCTTGCGAGCCGCGCGACAATATTCGTAAAGAGTTTCCACAGGAACGATATCTTCGTGCGCCGCTATCTGAAAAACGCTGTCCGCCGAGGTATAAACTATGAGCGCGCCCGTGCGCATATGCTCCTCGCCAAATTCTTTTATAACTTCTGTCCCGGAATATGGCTTGTTGCAGAGTGTTTTTCTGCCCGTGGCTTTTTCAAACGCTTCTATTACCTCTGCAGGAAAGCCATCGGGATATGTTGGAAGCGGATTTTCGGAAATGATTCCCGCTATCTCCCAATGGCCGATAGTCGTGTCCTTGCCCATAGACGTTTCCGCGCATTTCCCGTACGCGGCAGAAGGGCTTTGAGCCTTACCGAGATATTCTAGCCCCTCTATGTTGCCAAGTCCCAGAGAAAGAAGGTTCGGAATATTGAATTTATCTGATTTTGAAATATGCCCCATAGTGTCCGCGCCCGCGTCACCGAATTTTTCAGCGTCCGGGAGCGCGCCTATTCCAACGCTGTCGAGAACAATAAGAAATAATCTTTTCATAAAAAATCCTCTTGTCTTCGTATAGAGGCTTGAGTGCAAGCCTCTATACGATAAAATTATTATTTATTCATTTTCACAGCGGTGTTAAGCGCCGTTTCTATCATCTGCGTAAGTGTACTTTCTCTGTCCTCGGGCGGCATTTCTTCCCCCGTAAGGATACTGTTGGAGATAGTGCAGATGGCAAGCGCTCTTTTGCCCGCGCGTGCCGCCGTCATATAAAGACCCGCCGCCTCCATTTCAACCGCCATAATGCCCATTCTGTGCCATTTTTCAAGGCAATGAGGGTCATCGTCGTAATACGTATCTGCGGAAAGCATATTGCCCACATGACAGGATGCGCCGAGCTTTTTCGCCTCTTCAACCGCCGTAGAAAGGAGCGTATAATCGGCGCACGGCGCGTATGAGCCCGGCAAGCCATACTGTGAGGCGAAATTCGAATTTGTAGAAGCCGTCATAGCAAACGCAAGATCACGGATATGCACGTTTTCGTCAAGCGTGCCCGCAGAGCCTATTCTGATGATATTTTCAACATCGAAAAAGTTATAAAGTTCGTAGCTGTAAATACCGATAGAAGGTATTCCCATGCCGCTCGCCATTACGCTGACTTTTTCGCCATTGTAAAAACCGGTGTAGCCTTTCACGCCGCGAATATCATTTACAAGGCGAGCATCCGTAAAGAAATTCTTTGCAATAAATTCGGAGCGTTTAGGGTCGCCGGGCATAAGCACGGTCTTGCCGAAATCCTCGGGCGTTGCGTTAATATGAGGTGTCGGATATTTTGCCATTTTCGTTTTCCTCCATTTGTTTTACAGTTTTAACTATTCTGCTTGTGCCGAGCCTGTCGGCGCCGAGCTTTATAAAGTCGCGGGCGTCGTCGAGCGAAGCGATACCGCCCGCCGCTTTTATTTTTGTGTCGTTGCTGGTATATTTTGCAAAAAGCTCCACGTCCTCGCGCGTGGCTCCTCCCGTAGAAAAGCCCGTAGAGGTCTTGATATAGTCCGCGCACGACATGGAAACTATACCGCAGAGCATTTTCTTTTCTTCCTCTGTAAGCAGGCAGGTTTCGATTATAACTTTCAAAAGTTTTCCCTTGCACGACTTTTTCACGGCGTTGATCTCCGCAAGAACCTCACCGTATTTTTTCGCTTTCACCATACCGATGTTTATGACCATGTCTATCTCTTCTGCTCCGTTTGCTACGGCGTCTTCCGTTTCAAAGCATTTCACAGCCGTCGTATTGTAGCCGTTCGGAAAACCTATGACGGTACATATTTTCAGTTTACCCGCAACGTATTTCGCCGCCTGCTTAACAAAGCTGGGCGGTATGCAAACGGACGCGGTTTCGTATTTCATGCCGTCGTCGCATATCTGCTTTATTTCCTCCCACGTTGCGCCCTGCGCAAGAAGAGTGTGGTCTGTTTTGGAAAGTATTTCTTTTGCCGTTATTTCTGCCATGATTATTCCCTCCGTAGATTAAATATTACAATATAATTTTATCTTTTTTTCCCCGCTCTGTCAACGGGAATCGCAATCTTGCATAAAAATGCACAATTTATTCATATTTCGGTTGATTTTTACACCCAAAAGTGATAAAATATCTACGTTTTCACCGCCATCATGCGGTAATTTTATTTTTATTCGGAGATTTTATTATGATAGGTATTGGAACCATTGTAAATACTATAACTGTTATACTAGGCACGATAGTCGGGTTGCTTTTCAAAAAAGTTCTTCCGAAAAAGGTTGGCGATGCCGTGGTTTTGGGCGTTGCGCTTTGCGTGCTTTACATAGGTATAGACGGCGCGCTAAAATGCACAAACCCGCTTGTGATGATAATTTCCATGGTGCTCGGCACCATTGTGGGTACATTGCTTGACCTCGACAGAAAGATACATCGCCTTGGTGATAAACTCGAAAAGAAATTTTCGAAAAGATCGGACGGAAACTCCACATTCGGCGCAGCGTTCGTGCAGAGCACCCTTCTCTTCTGCGTGGGCGCGATGTCCGTTACAGGCTCAATTCAGTCGGGCATCAACGGCGACAACACGATTCTCTTCGCCAAATCTGCGCTCGACGGCGTAAGCTCCGTCATATACGCGGCAACAATGGGTCCCGGCGTGTTCCTTTCCGCCCCCGCGCTCTTTATCTATCAAGGTGCTATAACGCTTATCTCGTTCGCTCTGGGCGAAGTGCTCACATCATACATGATAGCGGAAATGACGGCTGTCGGCTCACTGCTGATAATAGGCATATCGCTTAATATGCTCGGCATAACGAAAATAAAACTTATGGACTATATCCCCGCGATATTCTTCCCTATACTTCTTTGTTTGTTTATGTGAGTTTTCCCAAAAGGATAAAAAATAGAAGCGTGCCTTTGGACGTCTGACTAAAAATCTATAACTAACCGTCGAAAGCAACATATAAAGGTTACTCTCGGCGGTGTTTTGTTATATGCTAATGCTATCTTCTTACAGAATTTCAAGAATTCATTATTTGTGTTTTGACTTATAACTGCTATCTTGGGAGTATATTCATCTCCTCCGTTAAGATCGGTTCTCTTTCCTTTTTCAAATGTTAAGATTAATTTAATTTTCACAAACACCTATCGACACATTGGAAATTGCGTGATATTATATAATTAAACAGTAAAATTTACAAGGAATTTCCCTTTTCGGTCGTATAATACTGTGAAAGCGAAAGGTATGGCGGTCTATGGATATCAAACTCAATTACATCGAAAAAGGCGAAGGAGAAGTTCTCATTCTTCTCCACGGCAACGGCGAAAACTGTGAATATTTCACGCATCAAACAGAATATTTTTCGCAAAAATACCGTGTTATCGCGCTCGACACGCGTGGTCACGGCAAATCTCCGCGCGGGAACACCTCGTTTACGATACGCCGCTTCGCGGAGGACTTGCACGAATTCATGGATGAGCAAGGTATTGAAAAGTCGCACATTCTCGGTTTTTCGGACGGCGGTAACATCGCTCTCTGCTTCGCGCTTAAATACCACGAGCGTGTAAACAAGCTCATTTTAAACGGTGCAAATCTTTACTCAAGCGGTGTTAAAAGCACAGTTCAAGCGCCAATAATCATAGGATATAAACTCGCTTCTCTCTTTGCGGGAAGTAGCAAAAAAGCAAGAGAGAATGCAGAAATGCTCGGTCTTATGGTCAACGACCCTAACATTGCCCCCGAAGAGCTTCACGCCATTACCGCTCCCACTCTCGTCATAGCAGGCACAAACGACATGATAAAGAACGAGCACACGCGCCTTATCCACGCAAGCCTACCGAATTCGGAGCTTGCCATAATTTCGGGCGACCATTTTATCGCGAACAAAAATTCCGAAGCATTTAACCGCAGAGTGGCGGCATTTTTGGAAAAATAACATCAAGGAGAAACATTATGACAGTATCGGCAATAGTTTATACCTCCAACACGGGCTATACCGCAGAATACGCCCGTCTGCTCTCGGAAAAGTTATCGCTCCCCGTTTATACTCTCGAAGAAGCAAAAAACGCTCTCCCTGCGGGGACGGAGATTGTCTACCTCGGCTGGCTTATGGCGAGTTTCGTGAGCGGTTACAATAAAGCGAGCAAGCTTTTTTCAGTCCGCGCCGTTTGTGGCGTTTGTATGGGGGAAAGCGGATCGCAGATAGATGATGTGCGCAAAAACAATAAAATACCCGCCGAGGTTACCGTGTTCACCATGCAGGGCGGCTTCGATATGAAAAAACTGTGCGGTATGTACAAATTCATGATGAAATTCATGGTGAAAAAACTTACGAAAGATATTATGTCAAAGCCCGTCAGAACGAACGAGGACGAAAAGCTTCTGCATATGATGACAGATGGCGCAAGCTACGTCGATCCGCAGGCACTCTACCCCGTCATCGATGCTTTGCAAAAACAAAAGATCACGGAGCAAAAAAATTGATCAATCAAGAAAAATCAACAAAAAAGCAAAAAATAATCGTAGGCGTGATACTCGCCGTACTTATCGCAATATTCATTGCTTTAACTTTCGCCATCAGCGCGCCACTCGCGCGCTACGCGTCTGAGCCGGATAAATTCCGCGATTTTATAGACGATTTCGGAATTTTCGGCAAGCTCACGTACGTCGGCATCTGCGCTCTGCAAGTTATCGTAGCACTCATTCCCGGCGAGCCTGTGGAAATACTCGGCGGTTACGCCTTCGGCACGATAGAAGGAACGATTCTCTATCTTCTCGGCGCGTTTGCAGGAAGCATGGCGGTATTCTGTATAGTACGCAAATTCGGCAAACACGCTGCAGAAATATTTTTCTCAAAGGAGAAAATGGAATCCATAAAGTTTCTGAAAACTTCTTCCAAAAAGACTTTGCTTTTCACAGTGATATTCGCGATTCCCGGCACGCCCAAGGACTTGCTAGCTTATTTCGCGGGACTTACGGATATGAAGTTGTGGGTGTGGGCGCTCATCTGCACGCTCGGCAGGATTCCTGCCGTCATCACCTCTGCCATCAGCGGCGACGCGCTGGGAAGTGAAAAATACACCTCCGCCATCGTGACCGTTGCCGTCACGCTCGTCGTAAGCGCGATAGGTCTTATAGCGTATAAAATCATATGTAGGAATAATTCAAAAGAAAAGTAATTTTTTAATGCACCTCACGGTGCATTTCCTGTTTTATTTTTATACAATGTAAACCATTGTTGCGGAAATTGTAAAGTTCAAACGCTTGTTTTGCCGCCGTGTGCATGTTAAAATAAAATCACAAATCACCAAGCAAAAAGGAGGTACGCAAAATGACGTTTGCGGAAAAACTTTTTTCGCTCAGAAAAGAATCGGAGCTTTCACAAGAGGAGCTTTCGGAAAAGCTCGGCGTTTCTCGCCAAGCGGTGTCGCGCTGGGAGATGGGAACGGCAGAGCCTTCGGCGCAGAATTTGCTTGAACTGAGCAAGCTCTTCGGCGTAAGCGTTGATTACCTTTTAAAAGACGAACTCGGAGAAAACGAACGGGAAACTCCGAAAGAAGAAGACGAAAAACAACCGAACCAAACGCAGAAAACAGCTTTTTCTTCATCAATACCGAAATACGACATACCGAAGATACTCTGCATACTCCTTTCCGTATTTCACGGAATACTTTTTCTAAACGAGCTCGGCGTCGGATTTATCATTGTGAATATTGCCGTCGCGCCGTTTGCAACTTGGGCAACGATCGTGCCGTATATTATATTGGCGTTTTTCGCCTTACTGCACGGCGTTAATATTCTCGGTTTCGAAATAGGCTGCCGCCGTTACAAAAACGAGCCCGGCACAAAAGAAAACCGCAGGAAATTTTACCGCATATCCGTTTGGTTCTTCACCTTTTCCCCGATAATTCTTGTTGTGTCCGTAGTTTGGAGTATAACGGACATACCCGCGATTTTGTCTGTTATTATTGCCGCTGCAATGTATCTTATCATATGCGGCGCGGCGACGTTTTTGCTGCGCAAGCGCAAAGCCGCGGAATAACAACAGCTTTCAAACGATATGCCGACACAACTTATTTTTAAATTTATTGCAAAAAATCGTTGACTTTATCTCGAAATAATATTATAATATAATTTATAAGTAGAAAAATCCCAAAAGCGCTGACGAAGACAGTAGTGCGCCGAAGAAGCCTTAAGCGAGTCGGGGACGGTGTAAGCCCGACGGCAGAGTAAGCGTATGAATATCACTTCCGAGCCGCGCAGGCGAAAGGCCCAACACCTATTAGCTTGCGACGTGTCGCTCCCGTAAAAGAGCGCGCATATGTTCGTATGTCGAATGGGTGGTTTATCGGGGTATTTATTCCTCGTCCTGTTTGTACGGACGGGGATTTTTTATTTGGCTCCCCCTTGAGAAAACGATGATTTTGGCGGGCGACCGCAGGCCGCCCCTATGGTAAAAAATTTATCGGGGGTTCCTTGGGGGAAATTCTAAAAACAAAAATTTATTCAGGAGGAAAAGACAAATGTACGAAAAAGTTTCCCCAAGTACAAATTTTGTCGAAAGAGAAAAGAAAACCGTTGAGTTTTGGAAAGCCAACAAGGTTTTTGAAAAAAGTATAGACAGCCGTGAAGGCGGTGAAAACTACACCTTCTACGACGGCCCCCCTACGGCGAACGGCAAACCGCATATCGGTCACGTTCTTACCCGTGTTATCAAGGATATGATCCCCCGTTACCGCGCGATGAAGGGTTACCACATCTTGCGTAAAGCGGGCTGGGACACACACGGTCTTCCCGTAGAAATTGAAGTTGAGAAAAAGCTCGGTCTTGACGGCAAGGAACAGATCGAACAGTACGGCATGGGCCCGTTCATCAATGAATGTAAGGAATGTGTTTGGAAATACAAAGGAATGTGGGAAGATTTCTCCTCTACCGTAGGTTACTGGGTAGATATGGATAACCCTTATATCACATATGACAATAACTTCATCGAATCCGAATGGTGGGCGCTCAAAGAAATTTGGAACAAGAAGCTTCTTTACAAAGGATTCAAAACAGTTTGGTATTGCCCCCGCTGCGGAACCCCCCTTTCCGCACAAGAAGTAGCACAGGGCTATAAGCTCGTTAAAGAACGCTCCGCTATCGCGCGCTTCGTTTACCCTAAGGAAGAAAAAACAGCGTTTCTCGCGTGGACAACGACGCCTTGGACTCTTCCCTCCAACGTGGCTCTCTGCGTAAATCCCGATTCCGAATATATCAAGGTTAAAGCACAGGACGGTTGGACATATTACCTCGCTTCCGCCCTTGCAGACAAGGTGCTTGGGGCAGGCACATACGAAGTTCTCGAAACTATGGTTGGTTCCGACCTTGAAGGTATGGAGTACGAACCCCTCTATAAGCTCGTTAACCCCGATAAAAAATGCTGGTACGTTACTTGCGACGGTTACGTTACTATGGGCGACGGTACGGGTATCGTTCACCTCGCTCCCGCATTCGGTGACGATGACTCCCGCGTGGGCAGAAAATACGATCTCCCCTTCGTTCAGCTCGTTGACGCGAAAGGCAATATGACGGCGGGTGAAAAATGGCAGGGACTTTTCGTTAAGAAAGCCGACCCCATTATCCTCGCCGACCTCGACGAACGCGGTCTTCTCTTCGACGCTCCCAAGTTTGAGCACGATTATCCGCACTGTTGGAGATGCGACACTCCCCTTATCCAGTACGCGCGCTCCTCTTGGTTCATCAAGATGACAGAGGTTAAAGACGACCTCATCAGAAACAATAACACAGTAAACTGGATTCCCGAATCCATCGGTAAAGGCAGATTCGGAGATTGGCTTGAAAACGTACAGGACTGGGGTATCTCCCGTAACCGTTACTGGGGCACTCCCCTCAACATTTGGGAATGTGAATGTGGCAAACAGCACGCCATCGGCTCTATCGCAGAGCTCAAGGAAATGTCCAATAACTGCCCAGAAAATATCGAGCTTCACCGTCCCTTCATCGACGAAGTAACGCTCGTCTGCCCCGATTGCGGCAAGGAAATGCACCGCGTTCCCGAGGTTATAGACTGCTGGTTCGACTCGGGCTCCATGCCTTTCGCTCAGTGGCACTATCCTTTTGAAAATCAGGAGCTCTTCCACTCCCAGTTCCCCGCAGACTTTATCTCTGAAGCAGTTGACCAGACGCGCGGTTGGTTTTATTCCCTTATGGCTATCTCCACGCTCCTCTTCAACAAAGCGCCTTACAAGAACGTAATCGTTCTCGGTCACGTCCTTGACAAAAACGGTCAGAAGATGTCCAAGTCCAAGGGCAACGCAGTTGACCCGTTCGAAGCGCTTGAAAAACACGGCGCAGACGCTATCCGCTGGTATTTCTATTCCGGCAGTTCTCCGTGGCTTCCCAGCCGCTTCCACGACGACGCGGTTGTTGAAGGTCAGCGCAAGTTCATGTCCACACTTTGGAACACGTACGCGTTCTTCGTTCTCTATGCAAACATAGATGAATTCGACGCAACAAAGTATACGCTTGATTATGAAAAGCTTTCCGTTATGGATAAGTGGGTCCTCTCCAAGCTCAATACTGTCGTAAAATCCGTTGACAACTGCCTTGAAAACTACAAGATTACGGAAACAACGAGAATTCTTCAGGACTTCATCGACGACCTTTCCAACTGGTACGTTCGCCGCAGCCGCGAAAGATTCTGGGTTCCCGGTATGCCTCAGGACAAGATAAACGCTTATATGACGCTTTACACTTGCCTTGTAACATTTGCAAAGGTTTGCGCTCCTATGATTCCCTTCATGGCTGAAGATATTTATCGCAACCTCGTTTGCACGATAGACAAAGAAGCGCCCATCAGCGTTCATCTTTGTGATTTCCCCGTTGCAGATGAAGCTCTTATCGACAAAGAGCTTGAAGAACGCATGGACGAAGTTCTCAAAGTGGTATTCCTCGGCAGAGCTTGCCGCAACGGTGCCGCTATCAAGAACCGTCAGCCCCTTTCCAAGATGTACGTTTCCGCAGACTTCACACTTCCCGAATTCTTTACAGAGATCATCGAGGAAGAGCTCAACCTCAAAGCAGTTGACTTTAACGCAGACGTTTCCTCATTCATCAACTATGCGTTCAAACCTCAGCTCAAGACAGTCGGACCCAAATACGGCAAATTCTTGGGCGGTATCCGCACATACCTTTCCGAGGTAAACGGAAACGAAGCTATGGCAGAGCTTAACGAAAAGGGCGCGCTCACGTTCGAAGTAAACGGCACAGAGATTTCTCTTACGAAGGACGACCTTCTCATCAGCTCCGCTAAGATGCCCGGTTATGAATCCATGTCCGATTACGGCATCACGGTAGTTATCGACACGAACCTTACAGAAGAGCTTATCGAAGAAGGCTTCGTTCGTGAGATAGTTTCCAAAATTCAGACGATGAGAAAAGACAGCGGCTTTGAAGTTATGGATAACATCAATATCTATATCACAGGCAGCGAAAAAGTCGTTGGCATCGCTATGAAGAACGCCGAAGCCATCACAGGCGACACACTCGGCAAGAGCCTTACGAATGCCGAAGGCGAAAACGCCAAAGAATGGGATATCAACGGCGAAAAGGTTACCATCGCTGTTGAAAAGCTTTCTTAAAAAAGCAACAATAAATTTCACAAGGGAGGATAGTTCCTCCCTTGTGCTATATACGAAAAAAGCAAAACGGTGAATTTATGAATAATGTTACAAAAAAGCAGCAGATCTCACAAAGCCTTGCAAAAATGCAAGCAAACAACGAAAAACTCATCTCCGATCTTAAAAGCAAGCGTTCTCTGCTCGATTATTCTAACCTTGCTTATAAATGTGAGCACGGTACAATTTGGACGAATGCACTCCAAGAAGCACTCAACGAGAACGAGATAGTAGAAATTCCTACTGCAAAAGAGCCATATTATATTGACAACACTATAATAATTCCCTCTAACAGGCGCATTATCGCTTGGCGTGCCGTAATAAAGCTCGTTCCCGAATGCGATGTGCTGATGCTTCGCAACGAGCATTGCAAGGACGGTACGTACGCGCCGTTTACGGACGAAGACTGCGACAGCAACATTTCCATACACGGCGGATGCTTCGCGGAAAGCCGCACCTCCCGCGCGGGCTACGGAAAAAGCGGCAGATTTTCCCCGAAAGAAGAAAACGATGAACAGCGCGCATTCTACGGCGTATCAACCTGTATGCTTTTCAACAATATGGATAATTTAACTCTCACTGACGTCACTTTCTCGAACGCCGCAGGTTTTGCAGTACAGCTCGGCAACGTAAAAAACGCAGTTTTTGAAAATATTTGGTTCAAGGAGTGCTATGCGGACGGGCTGCACCTCGGCGGAAACTGCGAAAACGTCGTTGCCCGCCATATCTACGGAGAAGTAGGTGATGACCTTGTAGCACTCAACGCCTACGATTGGCAAAATTCCACGGTCACGTTCGGTCCTATCAAAAACGTGATCTGCGAAAACCTCAATCTTTCGCCGATGAGCCCGTACAAAGCCATTCGTATAGAGCCGGGAATTTATACATATGCCGACGGTTCAAAAGTCGATTGCGCGATCTATGATACGATAATAAAAAACGTGCAGGGCATCAAAACGTTTAAAATATATCTTCAGACTCCCTCATACGTCATCGGCACAGAACCCGAAAAAGGCGAAACGGGATCTGTGGATAACGTGTTTTTTGAAGATATCACCATCGATCTACACAGTCCGATAGACGGCTTTGAGGATTATCTGACAGCGGATCCCGTGCGCGGTACGTTCGCCGCTTTCGAGCTTGGTGCAAATATCGGATACATCTGCTTTGAAAATATAAACGTCAAGATGTACAGACATAAATTCCCCAATTCATACCTTGCGTGCATCGGACCGAAATCCATCGTTTTCGGCAAAGAAGAGATATTTGACCCATATGTAAGCAGCCGCGCAAACGTTTTGGAGTTTAAAAACATCACGGTAAACGGCGAAAAAGCTCTTTGCGCCAAAGACCTCGTTCGTGAAATATCCTTTGATAACGTAAACGATGACGGGCGCTCCACCGCAAGCGGAAAGATAGACAAGATATTACTTTCTTGAAAGAAAGTTTGACAAAAAACTTTACACAAATAAAACAGCTCCTTGTGCGAAAGCATAAGGAGCTGTTTTGATTTTATTGGTCGAACGAGCGAGAAGTCTTTCTCGCTCGTTTTTGTTTATTCGGTTATTTCAACGATGAAAAATGCATAGTAAGTCACGTTCGCCGTCGCATAGACCTTGCCGTCTTTCATAATATCGGGGGCAGAGCAATTTACCGAATAATACATATAATAACGCCCATCCGTGTTGCCCTCGAAAGGAACATCTTGGTTTTCTTCGTTTCGTATAGTTTCAACAAGTTTACATTCAAGTTTTTTCTGCTCAACATCATTTACAAAAACGCTAAGTTCATCAAGCGATGAAGCGTGGAACACGGGAAGTTTATCGGGGTTTTTGGTTATTGCTTCACGCACTATTGCGGGAACACCGCCAGTTCCTCCGTATCCAAAGACACTTGTTGTGGAAACAACATCGCGTTCGGGATCATATACGGCATCTTTACCCTCATAAACAACAAGGTACGGCACGTCGCGCTCTTCCCCGCAAGTAATTATAACCTTTGACGGAATGTGGTTGTTAATAGAATTTCGGTCTATTTTTTCTTGGATATAAGAAGGCTCTGCGAATGTTGTAAAGGTATCTTCGGTGTAATAAAGATGTGTCTTTTCCGTTGTTGCTTCGGTGGTTTTTGCGGTATCCTGCGTCACACCTGTTTGTTCACTTACATTTCCGCAGGAAAGCAGTAGCACGCAAACAAGCGCCACACACAAAAACAAAGCAATTATCTTTTTCATAAAATGCACCTCCGTTTACTATTAGTCGAACGAGCGAGAAGTTTTTCTCGCTCGTTTTGTTTTATTCCGTTATTTCAACGATGAATACTGCGGCGTAGTGAGCGCTTTGCGAATCATATTTCTCACCGTTTTGCATTACGTCGGGACCTTTACACGTCACGCTACAGTATGCGTAATAGCGCCCGCTTCCGCCATACTCTATTTTTTCCCCGTTTTCATTAAATAAAATATACTTATCAATATTAACCTTTTCATCGTTTACATAAACAACAAGCTCATCTAGCGAAGAACAACTGAACGTAGGCATATCACTTTCATGCTCCTCTACGGCTGAAGCAAGTTCGGATAAAACGCTTACTCTCCCCCAGCCATCCAGCTTAGCAACACCGTTTTTACCTACATCAAAACTTCCGTAAAATCTTCCGCTTTGCAAAAGCAGCCACGGAACACCGCGTTCTTCACCACAGGTTATTATCACTTTCGATGGAAATGGGAAATGATGTTCGGCGGAAATCACATCTAACTTTTCTTGGATATATGCAGGCTCGCTTGAAACCGAAATCGTATATTCCGTATATAACAAAGGAAATTTTGTCACTTCCGTTGTTTCTGTAGTATCAGTAAGATTCGTCACCTCACTAATATTGTTACAGGAACAAAGGATCAAAGAGAGTGGTATAATAAATGCAAACAAAGTTATTATTTTCTTCATAAATCCTCCAAATAATATCAGTTAACCGTCAACCTAACAGATAAATCTCCCGATACGTTAGATAAATTATCAACAAATATACACAAATTATTTGCTGTTGAAGAAAATGTATAATTCAAGTTCAACAAATCACTTGTCATTCTTATCTTTGTTAAATTAGAAATAGAACCTGCACTACTAACCTCTGCAATATAGCAGGTACAATTATCATAATCTCCATACACCTTATAAAGATCGAGAGTTATTTGTACCGTAGCAGGAGAACTTGATAATTTATAATATCCATATCCAATTTGCCCAAGTTTAGTATAGCTTAAAGACGATCGACTTAACACATCCTCATAAACAGAAACATTGGATGTCCAAGATTGATTTTGGAACCAAGTGTACATATCGGAGTAATTGTAATTATATAAGCCAAAATTTTCAAAAACGTCCCGAACGGATTGGTAAGTTCCGTCAAAATAAATATCAGATACAACCATATCGATTGCTTCGAATATATCATCAGAACTCGAAGTTTCACCTGTAATATAACTATGCGTTTTTATACTATAGAGTTCTTCTAAAATATTGACTATGTTGTTTGTTCCGCCATAATATTGATGCAATAACAACGGTAATAATATACAGTATTCCTTATAATTACTGCCTTTTGTAAGTAAGCTAATTTTCGTATTTGAAAAATAACCTGATATACCGGTACTCATATCTGAAATATTTTCAGATAATTTATTTATAGACTCTGAATATAGCATTGCGGCATATCCAGCCAAAGATTCAGAAAATATATACTCCTCTTCACCAAAATCATATCTTTTTTGAATACAATGCATAAATTCATGTGCAATAGTAGCAGGTACTCTATTATTTGCAAAGACATTCGTCTTTAAATATATAGTTCCAACTCCATTTGTACCACTATATTCCGTAAAAGAAAGGTCAAGGTCACTGGAAAGTACGATGCAAAAACTATCATTAGCATTAGTTATATCCGCGTTACTGTCTATAGAATTGGGACATCTAAATTTCCATTGATTACAAAAGAAATCAAATACATCATATAAAGTATTAAGTACCAAATTCGCATTAGATAGTGAGCAGTCACCCGGATCATAATAAACTCTTAAATTATGATATCCCAATTCATTGCAATTACCACTAGTACACGCTATCGTAGTTTGAATGTATGTTAAATCAGACGGATTAGGCACGTATGCATACAAAGACGCTTCTCCCTCAGCACAAGTCAAGCACGAAACACCGTCAATTCCTGTGTGAACCGTGGGGGAATATGTATAGGTATCGTTAAAATCAAACGAAAACATCTTTCCGTTTGCGCTAACGCTGCCTGTGTGGTTGGAAACAACCGTTATCTCCGATTCCGCATCCATATCTATTTTTGAAGCAGTTGCAACACTTTCTGTTTCCGTTGTTTGAACGTCATATCCGCTTACCTCATAATTAACAAGCAGATTTTCTCCGTTTTTATTTTGGAAAGTAAAGTTTAAATCTCCGTTATAGGACGGAGTAACCGTTTCAACGGATTCAACTTCAACTTCCTTATAATATTCATTGTCTGCAACTAAAAGCGTAGATTTTTTTACGCCTGTTCCCGTAGGCAAAGACGCAAGGTCGATAACCAAAACGAAATCATAAGACGGTTTTGCAAAAGTTATAATTCCGTTTTCATCGCTCGTGTACGAAGTAACAAACTCTTTATCATAAGTTTGCAAATTCTCCGTATATTGCACCACGTTTGTCTTGCGGTACAATTCCACTTTCAAATCTGAAAGGTCTATCGAAGTGTCAGCAGTAAACTCAACCGTAAATTGACCGTTAATAGAAAGTGCGTATGCGTTGCTTGCAAAAAGCATCACCATAACAAGCAACAGGGACAATAATTTTTTTGTGTTTTTCATAGGCTTTTCCTCCTTGATTTTTTGATATAATAATTGTAACATATTATGGAGATAATGTCAACACAAACAAAAAAAAGGACTGATATCAGTCCTTTTTTTTGTTT
>JBGVFW010000248.1:0-1601 GCA_045121315.1 Eubacteriales bacterium | reverse complement strand
AATATATTGCAAGTTTATGAAATTAAACAATTAGAAGATTTAAAGCTTGCAAGGGAAATTATCAATAGTGGTTATTATAATCACTTTGAAATAGCTTGTGAATGTGTTAAAAATGATAATTATAAGAATTTGTTCGAACTTTTAATAGACCTTGATTGTCAAGACTCAGCAAATAAACTATTAATAACACCTAACGCTGAAAGAGTTGATGTTGCTTACAATTTATTTAGATTTTTCGCAGACAAAACAAATAAAGATGAAGTAAAAAAGCTCTCTTCATTGCAACCGAAAATGTGTGACATTAGAAAATGCCGTAGAGTTTGTAAAGAAAGAAGGACATAAGTACAAAGTTATTACCCTGGCAGGCGACACGATTGAAAGAAACGGGCGGATTGTCGGCGTAGGCAAAAATCACGATTAAATAAAGAGAGGTATTATATATGTGCGAAATTATAGAAATTGAAAAGGCTTTTGAGGATATTATCGGCTATGATTCTATCAAAAAAGAATTGTACCGTATTTGCGATATTATGAGAAACGAAGAATACTATACGCATTTGGGCGTAAACGTGCCGAGTGGGCTTTTATTGGACGGTAAACCTGGGGTGGGGAAAACGACGATGGCAAATTGCTTTATCAAGGCAAGCGGCAGACCTGCGTTTATCTGTCGTAAAGATAAGTCAAACGGGGATTTCGTAAAATCCATAAAAGAATGCTTTGAAAAAGCGGCAAAGGAAGCACCGTCTATCGTACTGCTTGACGATATGGATAAGTTTGCAAACGAAGACGAGTATCATAGAAACGCCGAAGAATTCGTTACCGTGCAATCGTGTATAGACGAGTATAAAGGAAAGGGCGTGTTCGTATTTGCGACGATTAACGACGGACGCGCTTTGCCGAGCTCGCTTACGCGCGCTGGGCGGTTTGATAACTGTATTGAAATTGAAAATCCGCGCGGAAAGGACGCGGAAAATATCGTCGCGCATTATATTGCCAAAAAGAATTTCGTTGCGGAAGTGAACGTGCAAACGGTGGCAAGGCTGTTAAACGGCGCGTCTTGCGCGGAATTGGAAACGGTCATTAACGAGGCCGGAATTTATGCAGGGTACGCACGGAAAGACAAAATTGAGATGGACGATATCATTTCTGCGTGTATGCGTATTATCCACAAAGCGCCTGAAACGGGCGCGCCTTATTCCGAAAGAGCGTTAAAGCGTATTGCTTATCACGAAGCAGGACACGCAGTCGTAAGGTCGTTTGTTTGAACGGAACGGTATTGATGCCCGACGGGCGTATTTTGCGAGATGTCGACGGGCAGGACGCGTTGAATTACGAAAAGTGGAAAGGGAAAAGTAAACTCCGTTGTACCATGTGCGATAAACCTTTTGATTCATGCGACGAACAGGAAGATTTTTCCTTTTTGCGTTATATCGGCTACGGCTCGAAATACGAGGGGAATAGGTTGGAAATACGTCTTTGCTGTGCTTGCTTTGATAGGGTTATGGATAAAATTTTGCCTATGTATCCCGTCTATCCGATGCACGAATATCATTTTGCTAATACGATATTGATAAAATAGCTGTCAGTGCATAAAAAGACGA
>JBGVFW010000247.1:0-2232 GCA_045121315.1 Eubacteriales bacterium | reverse complement strand
CGTTTCGTGTGCGTGCCTTTCTGTTTTCATGGTTGCAAACCTGCTTGTAACGTCCGCGGCGGTATCTCGTTGGGGCAAACGTTTGGAAAAACCGGACGTGATGCCTGCGAACTCGGTGGAGAGCTTTTTAGACGAAAGATTTGGCAACGAGCGCATGGAGTCGACGTTTCCGAATATGGTATTTAAAAAGGATTGATTTTCACACGGTGTATTGACTTGAATATATTTCGTGGTATAATATACATATCAAAATTTATCAATATTAAGAAGGTACTTCTATGAAAAAAATACTTATTTGTGTCTTATCGCTTTCTCTTCTTCTTGCTTCGCTTACCGGTTGTGGACTTTTGGATAAATTTATTATTCCGGAAGAGCAAGTCTACACCTTCGGCAGATTTTCAATCACTTTGCCAAGCGATTTTGTAAGCGAACAGAGATCACTTATCGGCGGCAGCACAGAAGTTTTTTATAGCAATGATTATTCTATAAAGGTTCAGAAATACAGCTTTGACAGCATCACTCCGAAGGATGGATATGATTTCCCGGCGCTTGCACAGTTTGCTTCAGATATGTTAGGGCTTGGTGAAGAACCGCTGCTTGTTTTGAACGATAAGGGTGTTCTGGGATACGATTACACCGACGAAAACGGAAACAACGCCCAACTTCTCGTCTTTCTTGAGAGCGATGACGCGTATTGGTTTATTTCTTTTTTCTCATCTACGGTGGATTACGAAACTGCTAAAGTTGAATATCTTAAATGGATAGACACGATATCGTTTGGAGAATAAAAGCAAAAAACACGGTTACGCGGTTTCCCATAAGGACATTATAAAAAAGTGCGATTTATCAAATTTATAAATTTATAAAGAACATATATGCGAACACTTGAAACAGAAAGACTTATCTTACGCGATTGGCGCGAAACAGATATTGGTGATATGTTTGTATGTATTTCGTGAGACTGCGCGCATGATAATATTTACGGTATATGTTATAATTGTTACATCATGTAATAAGGATGAGATAAAAAACGCATTTTCGATAAATTTTTTCAAGCTGACAGTTCTCATAAAGAGGAGAAAACGGTCTTGGTTTGGCGATTGTTAAAAAGATATTCATCCTGGAGAGATGGGAGATATTCATTGAAAATATAGACGGCGGTTGCCGTTTTATCGTTGTTTTGAAAGCTAAACAACAGATCAATCATAAGACAAAAGAGTAAATATATGATAGGGATGTATCGACTTTTTTCGACGTAATACATCTTTTCTTAACAATCGTTGAACATATGATAAAGAAAAAAGTGCTTTCAAAACGGAAGCACTTTTTTGCATTATAACATAGGAAATTGTGATAAAGAAACACCTATTTCTCTTCAGGACTACCATGTTTTTTCTTTAAAATAGCTACATTTTTATCCACCTGCTTTTTATGGAGCGGGTACCAAAACCAAAGCACGAGCGCTAAAGCAAGAAACGCGATTCCTGGAATCATCGTAGAGATGTTGAAGACTCCCTCAAGAACGGTTCTGTCAAACGCGGTTACCTCATTATATCCTATCAAAGTGAGAAGCGCGCCGGTGAGTCCCACGGCAAGTGCCTGACCGAGCTTCCTTGCAAAAGAATAAAGCGCATAAACGCCGCCGTCTTCGCGCACACCGTTTTTAATTTCGGAATAGTCGATAACGTCCGTGATGAGCGCCCAGTTTATCATAGAAAATACACCGTTTCCGAGCCAGCAAAGACCCTGCAAAAGTACATATATCCAAACGTTAGCGGGGCGGATGATAAGGAGTAGCCCGAAAACCACTGCGGAAAATATGCTTGCTATAATGCTTATCTCCGCTTTGCCGTATTTTTTGCAGATAGGTTTTACGAAAGCCGCGGTTCCGCTCATGGCAATGCCCATCATGAGAGTGGAAATAGCCTGCGCACTTGCGTTACGGTAATAGTTTGGAAAAACGTAGCTTGCCATTTGCTGCATGGTCAGCTGTGCGATAAGCATCAACACGGAAGCCACTATTATAGAGATCAGCGCGCGATTGCGAAAAGCATTTAAAAGCATTTTGCCAACGGAGTTGTTTTGACGCGCTTCCGCGTCCTCTCTGTGAACTCTCTCTGTTACAAGACGGTAACAGAGAAGATAGCAAATAACCGCAAAAATGGAAAAAACGCCGGCTATAACGGTAAAACGTCCGCCGTTGAGAACGACGAACTCCTCGCCGTTTTTGAT
>JBGVFW010000246.1:0-2486 GCA_045121315.1 Eubacteriales bacterium | reverse complement strand
TTCCTGTTCCATTGTGTCGCGGTCGCGGACAGTTACGCAGCCGTCTGTTTCGGAATCGAAGTCGTACGTGATGCAGAAGGGAGTACCGATCTCGTCTTCGCGGCGATATCTCTTGCCGATAGAGCCTGCGTCGTCAAAGTCAACAGGGAAATGTTTTGCGAGAGTTTCATATATCTCTGTTGCTTTTTCAGAGAGTTTCTTGGAAAGAGGAAGAACTGCGGCTTTGATGGGAGCGAGGGCAGGATGGAGGTGCATAACTGTTCTTACATCGTTTTTAACTTCGTCAACAACTTCTTCGTCGTATGCGTCGCAAAGAACGGCAAGAAGGCTTCTTTCAACGCCAAGGCTGGGCTCGATAACGTAAGGAATGTAGTGTTCGTTCGTTTCGGGGTCAAAATACGTCATATCCTTGCCCGATGTGTTCTGATGCTGTGTAAGGTCATAATCCGTGCGGTCTGCAACGCCCCAAAGTTCACCCCAACCGAACGGGAAGAGGAACTCGAAGTCTGTTGTAGCTTTAGAATAGAAACAGAGTTCTTCGGGATCATGGTCGCGAAGTCTGATATGTTCGTCTTTAAGACCGATGGAAAGGAGCCAGTTGTGGCAGAAGTTGCGCCAATAAGCGAACCATTCAAGGTCTGTGCCGGGTTTGCAGAAGAATTCAAGCTCCATCTGTTCAAATTCGCGAACACGGAAAATGAAGTTGCCGGGAGTGATCTCATTACGGAAAGATTTACCTATCTGACCAATGCCAAAGGGGAGTTTTTTTCGAGTTGTACGCTGAACGTTTGTGAAGTTTGTGAAGATACCCTGTGCCGTTTCGGGGCGGAGATATACTGTGTTTTTGGCGTCTTCCGTTACGCCCTGGAATGTTTTGAACATAAGGTTGAACTGACGGATATCTGTGAAGTTATGTTTGCCGCAAGTGGGGCAGGGGATATTATGTTCTTCAACGAATTCTTTCATTTCAGTCTGAGAAAAAGCGTCGATAGGCTTATCAAGAGTTGTGGCGGTTTCGGCGCAGTAGTCTTCGATAAGCTTGTCCGCACGGAAGCGTTCGTGACATTCGCGGCAATCCATAAGCGGGTCGGAGAAGCCGGCAAGGTGACCGGAAGCAACCCATGTCTGAGGATTCATGAGGATAGCAGCATCAAGACCAACATTGTATTTGTTTTCTTGAACGAATTTTTTCCACCATGCTTTTTTTATGTTATTTTTGAGTTCAACGCCGAGAGGGCCGTAATCCCAAGTGTTTGCAAGGCCGCCGTAAATTTCGGAACCGGGGAAAATAAAACCGCGGTTTTTGCAGAGGGCTACGATTTTGTCCATTGTTTTTTCTTCGTGTTTCATGATAAATGTATCCTTTATGTTATGATAAATTTGTTTTCTTTTTTGAGTCCATATAGCTTTGGAGGATTATTTCTGCCGCAAGCGAATCGACGATATCCTTGTGCTTTTTCGTTTTCAGCCCGCTGTCAGAAAGGAAACGGTGCGCCGAAATCGTGGAAAGACGTTCGTCGTAATATTCTATTGGTATATCCGTGTGAGTAGATATGAGATCGGCAAATTCCTCTACCAAAGCAACTTTTTCACCCGACGTGCCATCCATGTTAATGGGCTTGCCGATAACTATCGTCTCGGCTCCTATTTCGACCGCTTTTGCCGCAACTTCTGCGGCGGCTTTTTCGCGGTTATAGCTTTTTACGTTTCCCATACCGACGGCGAAAATGCCGAGGTCATCCGAATGTGCAAGCCCTGTACGAGCCATGCCGAAATCTACGCCGAGCAGTTTTTTTGCTTTCTGTGCCATAATTACTGCTCCGCTGTGAATTCTTCAATCTCTTTAAGAGAAGGGGCGTGGTCAAGACAACCGAATTTGGAACGTGTGAGGATGCTTGCAACGCTTGCGAACTTGCACGCGTCGATTATATCGCGTGTTTCGAGAAAACGCGAAGCGAGAGCGCCGATATACGTTCCGTGCATACGCGGATTATCTTGATGCGCTTTGGATTTAAGAGGTGCGGGAAGCGTTATGATATCGTAATATTTGCCATCGTAGATGAATACGGAATCATTTCCTTGCTGAACAATGTAATATCTTGACTTTATTTTTGCGGCGAATGGAATGATCGCGCGCAGTGTTTTATCAATGCTGTTAGGGTAAATACCCGATACTTCGTAAAGCATTTCGTCGGAGATAACAAGTATTTTTATACCCGTTATTTTTTCAAGTGGGAGCTTTGACGTGTATCTGTTGTACTGCACGATCATATCGACATTCTTTTCCATCGCTATCTGCGCGGCGTAAAGAGTCAGGTTATCTTCAGGTTCCGTTTCTATTGGCTGAGCTGTTTTTGGAGGAGTTACTTCTATTACATCCGTGCTGGAAAATACGAGCGTTTCCGAAAAATCAGATTCGGGGTCGTGTACGATCGGGTCAGCCAAAGGATCGCTCAAAGACGCGATATCGATGATCTCCGTAGGAG
>JBGVFW010000245.1:0-1711 GCA_045121315.1 Eubacteriales bacterium | reverse complement strand
AGATAACAGCTTGAATAATATCGGCGCAAAAAAGATACTTCACGATTACGGCTTCGAACGAGTTAATTTCGTGCTTGCGAATATGGTGCAGTTAAACCAACACGACGGCAGATACAGTCCCGAGAACAAGCAATGGGCAATGGGCGTTCGCATCCCGTATGATGATAAGCACGACCGCGACAGATTTACGCTGAACGCGCACCCTGGGCTTGTCAACGTATTCATCAATCAAGTCCGTGCGGAATGGAACGCGCTGGGGCTGTATGATTATAAGCATTGCTATGACAACAGCCGAAAAGAATTGAATTATTCAGGACAAGTTGTCGTTCTCGATCCTACGATTTTCAAGGATGAGTATAAAAAGCCCGAAAATCAACTCTTTTATGCGAAGTTTGGGAACGGTTGCCGTCCCGACACGCTTGGAACGAAAGTGTACGGACAATGCCTGCATAGCGGGCGAGAATGCTATTACCGGCGCTCGGAAATCTTGGGGGTAATGAAGCTCGAACTTGTTCCCGAATGGGCGAGAGAGAAGGTAATGGAAATCACTTTTAAGGCCGAAGAAAAAGAACAGAAAGCCGAAGAACAGGCGGAGGATGAAAGTGAAGATGAAAGCGAAGAAGAAAGCGAAACGGTTGGACAAATACAAACTTAAAGATAGGGGGTGAAACGTAAAACAAGCAGGCTGGGACGTGGTCTGATTATGAAAAAGAAAGTGTATATCTGCGCTCCGCTCGGTGGGGATATAGAAGGTAACGTGCAAAAGGCGGTACGGTATGCAAGGTTTGCATTGAAAAGCGGTGTTGCACCCGTCGTACCGCACTTTTATGCGTTGTGCCTTAACGACGATATTCCCAAAGAAAGAGAGCTTGGGAGGCAGGCAGGTATGAGTTTACTGTGGTTTTGTGATGAGATGTGGGTGTTCGGGGATAGGATAACGGAAGGAATGCAAGCCGAGATACTCTTTTGCAAAAACATGAAAATCAAGACAAGAAAAATTAAAGAAAACGAGATTAAAAAAGTAATAGGAGAAGACGAAAATGAAAAGGCGATATTGGAAATTGGTTATTAGCGTTTTGGCGGTGATATTGCTCGTGGCGTTTTGCATGGGGAATAGCAGCTCTTCTACGGCAGGAGACGTTGCGGGCGCGGTAGAAAATACTTGGAACTCCGCGCAGGGGCAAATCAAACAAGTGGTGAATAACGTTGTGTTCCCCGTAATTGATATGATACTTGCGATTATGTTTTTTATCAAGCTCGGCACGGCGTATTTCGATTACAGAAAGCACGGACAGTTTGAATTCGTTGCGCCGTGTATTTTATTTGCGTGCTTGATATTTACGCTAACGGCTCCGCTTTATATTTGGGAAATCCTTGGATAGAAAAGAGATGAAAGCGACCGCCTTTTCTTGGCGGTCGCTTTTGAAATAGGAGGTGAGGCGGAATGTATTTATGGACGAATAGGTTAATAGACGGAATTGTAGTCGGTTTTCAAAGTGCACTCAACCAGTTGACAGACGGCATTTGGCTGAAAATGTTGCAATGGTTCTATGAAATGATATATAGCGCAGTTGCGGATTTCTTTTCTATGATGGGAAATATGGGTGCAGACGTGTTCGACTTAAAATGGGTGCAGGCGCTCATAATGCTGTTTACGCTGTTTGGCTGGGCATTATTTATTGCTGGCGTAGTCGTTGCTATATTCGACGTA
>JBGVFW010000244.1:0-2041 GCA_045121315.1 Eubacteriales bacterium | reverse complement strand
GGCGGTATAGCTTCCGTTATCGCTCCCGACGATATTTACGAATCCCACATCGAGGATACGCTCAAGGCAGGCGCGGGTCTTTGCGACGAAGCTGCAGTTAAGCTCCTCGTTGAGGAAGGTCCCTCCGATATTCGTGAACTGTGCGAACTCAGCGTTCCTTTCGATAGAGATGCCGAGGGTGAGCTTCTCATCACGCGTGAGGGCGGTCACGGGCGCAGGCGTATCGTTCATTGCGGCGGCGACGCAACCGGCAGGGAAACGACGCGCAGACTCGGCGAGATAGCTCTTGCGAGAAAGAACATAAACTGCCTTTTCGGCACGTATCTCGTTGATATCCTCACAGATGAGGACGGTGTTTGCGGCGCTGTCATTTCCGACGGCCAGCCTAAAGTTATGATCTGCTCCAATATAATCATCGCCACGGGCGGCGCGGGTTATCTTTATACTACGACGACAAACCCCGACGGCGCCGTTGGCGACGGCATCGCTGCTGCAGACCGCGCGGGGGTGGCTATTTTCGGCATGGAACTTGTTCAGTTCCACCCCACTACGCTTGCAACGGATTACTGGATATCCAAACGTGCGTTCCTTATTTCTGAGGCAGTGCGCGGCGAAGGCGGTATTCTCCGTAACAGCAAGGGTGAAGCGTTTATGCAGGGCAAACATCCGCTTGCGGACCTTGCTCCCCGCGATATCGTTACGCGTGAAATTATTAAAGAAATGAACCGCACGGGAGAGGACAAGATGTTCCTTGACGTTTCTTCCATGACTCCCGAATTTTTCGAAAAGCGCTTCCCGACGATATTCAGCGAATGTCAGACCCGCGGAATAGATGTACCTAAGGATTGGATACCGATCCGCCCCTCTCAGCATTACCTCATGGGCGGTATAAAGACCGACCTTGACGCGCAGACGAACGTGAAAGGTCTTTATGCCTGCGGCGAATGTTCTTCCACGGGCGTTCACGGCGCAAACAGACTTGCAAGCAACTCAATGCTCGAATGTCTTGTTTTCGGCAGACGCGCGGCAACGCACATCAAGGAAAACTTCCGCCCTGCAAAAGAAAATATCTCTCTTGCGGATAATTCCGCAAACCTTACGGAAATCGCCGAAGATGAAGTGCGCGCGAAGATCGAATTTGTCCGCGCCACGGTTACAAAATACGCAGGCCCTGTCCGCACGCCGAGCGGCATGGCGGAAGGCAAGCGCATCATAGATGAGCTTTTTGCCGAAGCGCAAAACTATAAACTTACAACAGAAACACATTTTTGCTACTATAATATGCTTTCCTGCGCGAAGATGATACTCGACGGAGCTATCGCCAGAAAAGAAAGTATAGGCGCACATTACGTAGTGGAGGACTGAAGAAGATGAAAAACAACGAATTTGACCTTTATATGCCCGAAGTAGACGATATCCTTTCCCGCGCCCTCAAAGAAGACGTTGGTTGCGGCGATATCACGACACGTTCCACCGTTCCCGCGGACAGACGCGCGCACGGCAGATACATCGCCAAAGAAAGCGGCGTTGTGTGCGGACTTTTTATCTGCGACAGAGTTTTCGACCTTGTAGGAGGCGACGTTGAATTCAAGCCCCTCAAAGCAGATGGCGATTACGTTGAAAAAGGCGAAGTTATCGCGGAAGTTTCCGGTAACGCGCGCAATATCCTCACGGGCGAGCGCGTAGGACTTAACCTTTTGCAGCACCTTTCCGGTATTGCCACGATGACGAAAAAGACGGTTGCGGCTATTGAAGGAACGCAGGCGAAAATTGTTGACACACGCAAAGCAACGCCCGGTCTTCGTATACTTGAAAAATACGCGGTTCGCGTTGGCAGCGGCACAAACCACCGTTTCAACCTTGCGGACGGTGTGCTTATAAAAGACAACCACATCGTTGCTTCGGGTTCTATTACAAACGCGGTTGCGGCGGCTAAGAAAAACGTTCCTCACACGATAAAGATCGAAGTTGAGATAGAAACGTTCCCTCAGCTTGAGGAAGCTCTGGCGGCAGGTGCAGATATTATCATGCTTGACAATAT
>JBGVFW010000243.1:0-8440 GCA_045121315.1 Eubacteriales bacterium | reverse complement strand
CTTTTTTATGATTCTTATTCGATATTTTTTCAAAAAAAGTTTTTGAATTTTATTTTGAAGTGATATGCCGAAGGCACGCCTTTCGGCGTGCCTTTTTAACATCAGTTTTTAAGAACCGTGAGCTTGTATTCATTTTTGCTTATGGTAATGCCGCGTACTTCCATATCGTAATTTACGGAAATAACTCCTCCGTCGAGAGAGAGCGTATTTTTCAGCGCCTTCGTCACGATGCAGAAGTCAAACGCCATACCATCGATATTGTACGAGCAAGCATAGCGTTCTCCTCGGGAAAACAGCCAAGAAGTAGTAACCTCGCCTGTGCGAACAAGAGAAACCATTTCGGGAGATTTTTTCGCAAAGATCATCTTAGATTGAGTAATCTCGCCATCTTCTGAGAGATGTTCTCCATATTCTATATATACGTTATCGCCGTCGTCGGTTATTTCGGCGTCGCAAAAGATGTTCATCACTGTAGGTTCTGTGTCTTCCACTCCATCTATTTGCTTTGCGGCTATGCCTATTCTGACTTTTCTTTTTTTCATTTTACAGATTATTTAATTTCGATAAGGCTTTCGCACCACATTGCAGGAGCTTTGTAGCCGAGGAGTTCAGCCGTCGTAGCGGCAACATTTGCAAGTCCGAATTTGCCTTCCTTAACAGTATATTTATCAGATGTGAAGTTATCATAGATGATGCAGGGAACAGGATTGAGCGTGTGGCTCGTTTTTGCTTTATAGGAGCCGTCTTTATTCATTTTAGCATTGCCCTTCTTGTCTACTTCGTACATTTCGTCAGCGTTGCCGTGGTCTGCCGTGATGATAGCAACACCTTTAGCAGCGTCAACAGCGGCAAGAATTCTTGCAAGCTGGATATCGAGCGCTTCCATAGAAACGATAGTTGCAAGGTAGTTGCCAGTGTGGCCTACCATGTCGCCGTTCGGGAAGTTAGCGCGGATATACTGATATTTTCCGCTCTTGATAGCGTCGATAACGGAATCTGCAACGAGAGCGCACTGCATCCACGGTCTCTGTTCGAAAGGAACAACGTCGGAGGGGATTTCAACATACGTTTCAGTAGCGTCATCGAACTTGCCGCTTCTGTTACCGTTCCAGAAGTACGTTACGTGACCGTATTTCTGTGTTTCGGAAACTGCGAACTGCGTAACGCCCGTACCTGCGAGGTATTCGCCCATTGTGTTTGTGATAGCAGGGGGAGCAACGAGGTATCTGGAGGGGATATGAAGGTCGCCGTCGTATTCGAGCATACCTGCGTATACAACCTTAGGAGAGCGAACTTTGTTGAATTTATCGAATTCGATGCCGCTGTCGAAAGCTTTGGAGATTTCAATAGCGCGGTCGCCGCGGAAGTTGTAGAATACTACGCTGTCGCCGTCTTCGATAGTGCCGACGGGTTTGCCGTCTTTAGCGATAACAAACGCGGGAAGGTCCTGGTCGATAACGCCCGTTTCGGAGCGGTAAGTTGTGATAGCTTCTTCTGCGGAAGCAAACTGTCTGCCCTCGCCAAGAACGTGAGTTTTCCAACCTTCTTCAACCATTTTCCAGTTAGCTTCGTATCTGTCCATGGTGATCTGCATTCTGCCGCCGCCGCTTGCGATCATAACGTCAAAGCTGTCGTCGCGGAGGTCTGCAAGGAACGTTTCAAAAGGTGTAACGTAATCGAGAGCGGACGTTTCGCCAACGTCACGACCGTCGAGAAGAATGTGAACGCGAACGGATTTAACTCCGTCAGCCTTTGCGCGTTTGATCATTTCGCGGAGGTGGTTGATGTGGGAGTGAACGTTACCGTCGGAGAAAAGGCCGATAAAGTGAAGCGTGCTGTTGTTCGCTTTTGCGTTGTCAACGAGTTCGTTCCATGTTTTTCCTTCAAAAATCTTGCCGGATTCGATGGATTCCGTAACGAGCTTTGCGCCCTGCGCGAAAACCTGACCGGAGCCGAGAGCGTTGTGACCAACTTCGGAGTTACCCATATCGTCGTCGCTCATAAGACCAACAGCTTTGCCATGCGCCTGAAGTTTTACCCAAGGATATTTTTCCATGAGCATATCGAGTGTGGGAGTGTAAGCGTTTTTAACCGCATTTCCGGCACCGTCTGCGGCGATACCTACGCCGTCCATAACAATAGTTACAACAGGGCCCTGTACGCCAACTTTGTTTGTGAGTTGTTCAAGTTTGTTTGCCATAGTTTTTTCAATTCCTTTCAATGGTTAGACTTGATTTTTTTATCTATACTATTATATTATAGCATAAATTTCGCGGGAAGTCTATACCATCAAATAAAACTTTGATATTTTTTAATAATGCTGTTTCTATCTTGTAATATTCCGGCACATCTTTATCTGAAGTTTAAAGATGGCTATGCACTGTTATTAAAAGCCTCCGGCTCTTGGACGATATTTGTCCAAGAGCCGGAGAAATAATATGATGCTATCACCCATATGATCAAATTATTTTGTTTTCATCAATTCCCTGTTGCACGCATCAATGTATTCATCCTGAGTGATACAGCCTTTTTCCAAAAGGTCATCAAGAATCTCTATATTTGTAGCTTCGTTTATTTTCTCTTCTTTTTCTTGGCGTTTTTGGGGAACCGCGCGTTTGCCTTTTGCAAGTAATTCCAAGCTGTTTTGAATATTAAACAAATAATGTACAATAGCGGCTGCAGAAAGCAGAACGGTTGTAATTATCAGCGTAACAAAAAATATTTAAAAAACAATTCCGCGTCAAATACCGTTTTTCTTTCTCCCCAAGATTCATAGGTTTCTGTCGCCGCAGCAAAGCTATGTATAAATCCGAACGACTCAATTGATATTGCAATACCCAACAGTCCCCTTGAAATATAATCTTTTTTCTTTTTGAATTAGTTAAAAATTAACTTTACAATTGAATTATATCGCTATTAAAACTAAAAGTCAGCACTTTTAGTTAAAATTGTTATAATTTTATAAAGGGGGATATTATGAATATAGGTGAAAAAATCAGAAACACACGAGAAGATATGGATTTATCTCAATCCGATATGGCAAAATTGATTCCCATGAATCAATCAAATTATTCCAAAATCGAACGTAACGTTCAAGAGCCAAGCATGGAACAATTACGAAGAATTTGTCAAATTTTAAAATTGGATCCCCGTTATCTCTTAGATTTAGGCGAATTCGAGTTTATCTCTCAAAATGATATAAAACTGCTTTGCGATGCAAAAGAATTTATCGCAAAATATCAGCAAAAAGAACAGAACTGACTTTGTAATATTGCCGCGTGGCAGCAAAAGAAAACCCACTTTTTCATGTAAAAAGAAAAAGTGGGTTTTAATTATATTGATTTTATTTTAAAATCGTGTTAGAATAAAAATGTATATTTATTTTTATTATTTTGGAAAAGCACCCCACGGGTGCGGAAAGGACCAATAATGTCCAAATACAGACGCACAAGAATAAACGATGAAGTAACGCGCGTCATGGCGGAAGCCATTCGCACGGTAAAAGACCCGCGCGTTGCAAGTTCTATCGTTACCATCACAAAATCCGACGTTTCAGGCGATCTCAAATTTGCGAAAATTTATTTCTCTGTTTTCGACGCACAGCCCGAAGAGATCAAGGAACTCAAAAAAGGTCTTTACAGCGCGCAGGGTTATCTGCGTTCCTATATCGCGCGCGAGCTTAACCTTCGTATCACGCCCGAATTGACTTTTGAATACGACAACGCTATGGAACACGGTGCAGATATAATGCGCTTGCTCAAAAAAATAGAGAAGACGGAAAACTCCTCTCCCGCAGAAGAAGCCGCGGAGGGAGAAGAAAATGAATAACATTACTATTCTCGGCATTTGTAAAATGCTTCAGCAGAAAAATAACTTCCTCATTTTTATGCACGAAAACCCTGACGCGGACGCCGTCGGCTCATGCTTTTCTCTCGTTTACACACTCCGAAAGCTCGGTAAAACGGCTTACCCCGTTTGCTGCGACAAGGTTCCCGCCTCTCTTTCGTTCATGACGGACGGCGAAAGAGAGTTCGGCGTCGATAACCTCCCCGCGGATTTCACTCCCGAATTCTTTATGAGCGCGGACGTCGCTTCCCCCGGTCAGCTCGGCGCGCTCAAAACGTACGCGCCCAAAATAGGGCTTTCGCTCGACCATCATGCAACGCACGACCGCTTTGCAAAATATCTTTATGTAGAACCGAAGGCAGGCGCCTGCGCCGAGATCGTTTACAAGATCATAAACAACCTCCTTTCGGGCAACATTCCTGAAAAGATAGCTTCGCTCCTCTACGCAGGTCTTGCGGCAGACACGGGCGGTTTCCGCTATGCCAACACGACTCCCATAACGCACAAAGTTGCGGCTAAACTCATCGAGCACGGCGCCAACCACGCGCAGATATGCCGCAATCTTTTCGAATGTAAGAGCAAGAGCGCACTCGCGGCAGAATCTTTTGCCATGGACAACGTAAAATACCTCTGCGGTGGAAAAATTTCTTACGTTAAAATAACCCTTGCGGATAAACGCGCGCACGGTTTTGAGGACGAGGACACTTACGACGTTATCAACGCTATTCGCCGTGCAGACGGTGTGAAGATCGCCATTTTCGCGCGCGAAAAGGACGACGGCTCTTATAAGATATCTACACGCAGCTCGTGCGAGATCGACGTGGCTAAGATATGCGGTATATTCGGCGGCGGCGGTCACTCCGGAGCGGCGGGATGCAGCGTTCCACCTAAAACCGTAGATTCCACCGTTGAACGCATCGTAAAGGAATGTGGCTTTAATGACTGAAAGAGATATCTGTGGAGTTCTGCCCGTAAACAAACCCGCTGGTATGACCTCACACGACGTTGTATATAAAATAAGGAAGCTTTACGGCACGAAGAAGGTCGGCCACACCGGCACACTCGACCCCGACGCGCGCGGACTTCTCATCATACTTATCGGAAGAGCGGCAAAAGCCGCAGAATTTGTGACGGCGGGCAAAAAAGTCTACCGTGCGGGGCTTCGCTTGGGTGTCACCACTGACACAGAGGACACGACGGGCAAAGTGCTCACACAATGCGACGATATTCCGCCAAAGGAATCGGTCCTTGCCGCCGCAGAAAAATTCAAAGGAGAGATAATGCAGATCCCGCCTATGTATTCCGCACTCAAGGTAAACGGGCAAAAGCTCTGTGACCTCGCGCGAAAGGGCATCACCGTGGAGAGAGAAGCCCGCCCCGTAACAGTATATTCGCTCGATGCGGACGGCAGTGGGCGCGACTACACGCTTGATGTTTGCTGTTCCGCGGGAACTTATATCCGCACGCTTTGCGCGGATATAGGCGCAGAACTCGGATGCGGCGGAGCAATGAGCTCGCTTTTCCGCACGCAGACGGGCGGTTTTGACATCTCGCAATCGCATACTCTGGAAGAGCTCACCGAAAAGTCGCAAGAAGAGCGCGACGCGCTCCTTATCCCCACAGAAAAGCTTTTTGAAGATCTGCCATGTATCATGCTCCCTGCGTTTTACGAGCGCCTTGCTAGAAACGGAGCGGAGATTTATCAAAAGAAGATCGGCACGCGCTTCCCCGTCGGCACGCTTGTGCGCATACACGGCAAGGACGGCTTTTTCGGCATAGCAAAATCCGAAGAATACGCAGAAGGAAGCGCCGTAAAAATAATAAAATTCCTTTAAAAATGAAACAAGGATGTAAACATGAAGAAAATCTTATCACTTTTCTTGGTCTTTTGCCTTTGCCTGCCTTTCTGTTCCTGCGGGAACGAGGGCGAATATACTCCCAGCAAGGGGCTGGATTACGAACTTTCCGAGGACGGAACATATTATATCGTAACAGGGCTGGGCTCGTGCGACGACAGTTTCCTTGTTATCCCCAAAGAATATAAAGGCTTGCCCGTATGTGCCGTTGGCGATACGGCTTTCAGAAAAACAGGCATCACACACGTCATTCTGCCTGAAACGGTAACGCAGATAGCTTACGACGCTTTTGAAAACTGCTCAAAGCTCGCGTTTAACGAATACGGCGGTGCATATTATCTCGGAAGCGAGGGCAACGATCACTTCGCGCTCATTTCCCTTACAGACGAAGCGGAAAAAGATTTCAATATCCACAATGATACAAAGATCGTGGCAGACTCCGCTTTTTGGGGTGCGAATATCGAAACGATCACCATTCCGAAAAGTGTTACGCACATCGGCAACGCCGCATTTTATTCCTGCGGAAGCCTTGCAAGCATCAAGTTTTCCTCAGGTCTTTCTTACGTTTCAAGCGAAGCGTTTATGAACTGCAAAAGCCTTACGAAAATAACAGTTCCCGAAGGGGTAACGACAATAGAGGATTCCACCTTCGAAGCCTGCGCTTCTCTTTTCTCCGTAACACTGCCCCAAACGATAGAATATATCGGAGAATACGCTTTTAGTAATTGCGACAGCCTTTCCGATATCACGTTCAATGGTACTGTCGAGCAATGGAACAATATTGAAAAAGCATACCTTTGGAACGCGTACACAGTGAACTATACCGTGCATTGCAACGACGGAGACGTAAAGAAATAACGAAAAAAACACCGCTCCTGCGGTGTTTTTTTCGTTATAAGAACATCATCGCGCTCTTACAAACATTTTATTGACTTTTTTCTTTTTGAAAGAAAAGATGTAAAAAGCCCTTCGCTTTACCCACTCGTTCTGCTGATATGCAAAGGCAATCACAACTCCCCGCGAAGGCAGGCATCGCAGAACCGCGTCGCAGATTATTCGAGGTCCAACTTCGGCTTAAACGCGCAAGAAATTTATCGATTTATTCTCACTCGCTTTCATTACAAGTCAGGCACCCATGGATATCGGCGTGGTTCCAAACAATTTTTATTGCTGGGGGAAGCCGAATTCCCCTTTGCTCTCTTTATTTCCGCTCCTCCTCGCGTGCACTGAGCATGACCCCCGCGAACGCCGAGAGAGGAAACGCGGCATTATACAAGACCTGCGCGCCCGAGATTGCTTCCGTTGGAATAACTTGCAAAACGAGTATCACAGCCGCGAAGAGCGCGGCAAAAGCAAGCGCGCGCTTTCCTTTCCTCTCACCAATGCTATCCGGCAGATCAAGCAAGTCGCTTGCGCAAAGAGCGAAAGCGAAAAACCGCGCAAGCGCGAAAAACCACACAAGCATCATAACAAGTATATTTTTCTCCGCGCCGAAAAGTTTTACAAATATATATACCGTTCCTGCCAAGACGGGAGCGAGCACACCGCACAGAACGGGCGATGGGTGGAAGCTGCCGTTTCTTGCAAACTCGCTCATCTCCACGTCGTTCGGAGTTATCACGCGCAGATAAAGCGAAAATATCACCGCCGTGCACCCTATCGCGTCAAACGCTCCGAACAGATCGTATTGAGAAAGCGAAAAAGTAAGCCCTTCCCCGCCGTCGCCCAAAAACGAAAGCAATAATATTCCTGCAAGTGGAAACGCGCAAAGCTCGGCAAATCTCGCCGCCCCCGTAAAATCGCGGGAAACGGCAAAAACGCTTATCGCCGCACACACGGCAAAAACCGCGGCGGCGCTCCCGCCTTTGTAAAGCGAAGCAACGTCAGCGGAAAGTTCAGCAAGACTTCCAACAGCCGAAAAAGCAAGAAAAACAAGCGATATCGCGCGCAAAATCGTGCCGCCTGCACCAAAAGCAAACGAGTAAAATTCTTTGGACGAGCAAAAAACCTCGCATACCGTTCCCGCCGCAAAGCTCACGGCACAGCTAAAAACGCAGGAAAATATCACTCCCACGAGAGAATTCCCCGCGTGCAGGAAAATTCCCGAAAAAACGCAGGCAAAAACAAGGCAAAAAAGCTGTATCGATGAGATCGAATAATTTCTTTTTATCATATTAGTGTTTTCCTTCCGTGCGCTGTATGTTACGCCCCGAAACGGACGGCGGCGTTTTTTTATTTCTCCATATCGGCGCCATATAAATAAAATCGGAAAGTCCCTCTGCGGAAACGGGAGCGAACGGAGCAAAATACGGCACTCCGAAAGAGGTTTTGCGGCACCCAATCAAAAGAGTTACCGCCGCAAGCACAAAAAATCCAAAAATACCCATAGTTCCGCCCGCTATTATCAGCGCAAAGCGGTATATACCGTTCGGGTTCATATACGGCGCGGCGATAAAGTTGCACACGGCGGAAAACGCCACGATTATCAGCACAAAAGGTGAAATTATCCCCGCGCTCACCGCGCTCTCACCTAATATCAGTGAGCCGACGATGCCAACGGCGCTTCCCACCGCTTTCGGCATACGAAGCCCCACCTCGCGCAAAATTTCAAATATAATGAACGCCGTCAGCACCTCCCAAAGCAGAGAAACCGTCATGCCCTCGCGCGTTTTCGCCATATAATCCGCCATCTCTCGCGGCAGAAAATCCATATGGTGCGTAACGAGCGCCGTGAAAAG
>JBGVFW010000242.1:0-2383 GCA_045121315.1 Eubacteriales bacterium | reverse complement strand
CAGAGCAAGCCTGCCACATCGTAATGGCACTTTACGGCTTCTATCTCATTTTGGTCGAGCGTGTTAAGCTCAACATAAAGAGCTTCCTTAAAGCACTCGCGTTCGTATACGGTGCGGTTGCGTTCGGCGTATTCCTTAACTGGTGCTTCCACCTTGCCAACTTCGGCATGAATATGTACGGTAAATACTCCATTTACTTCCTTGATATATTCGGCACCTTCGAGGCGACCCTTGTGGCATACCTCTTGGGAATCCTCGCCGTAATTACTATGGGCTACCTTGTAGGATACTTTCTTATGTGGATTTCCGATCCCAACGCCAAGCTGCGAAAAAAGAAAAACGCCCAAACCGATGAGCCCACCGTTGAGGCTTTAGGTGAAGCAGATAATGCGGAGTCCGTCCAAAACCACACCGCCTCCACTTCAAACAAGGCGTAATTTAATAAAATGAAAAACCACCCTGATGGGTGGTTTTTGTTATTTATATAATTTTATCTCTTCAAGGGCGCCCACTGATCATATTTGCTGCAGCTGGACGTTGCGGTTTTATCCATTCGAGTCCATCCGCTATCGCGGCAAAGGCATTTTCCCTTCGCGCTCGATCCGTCAACAGTTACCCATTGACCGTAAAAATCAGTCTGTCTGTTGCCCGCCCAGTACGAGCATGTCGCACAATATTTCCAAGTTCCGGGATACTTAGTTGCCATAAATGCCTCCGTTTGCGTATAGCTTTTATATTGTCAATTGCAATGCCCTTGACCTGTATACATTATACCTCTGTTTTTGGGGTTTGTCAAGGTTAATGACGTACAGCCAAACGGGAATGCGGTTGCGGGGATGGGATTTGAACCTCATGTTCTCGCTGCGGCTCGGTCACCTCGCGGATCTGACAGTCCACCGGACTGTCATTCAACACCGCTCGGCCGTTCGAAAAACGCCTCGCGTTTTTCTCTCTACCTCCGAGTTATTCGCCCTGCGGGCTCAAAACCCTTTGGTCATACGGGGCAAAGCCGCAATCTCAAAGCAAAAAGAAAAACCACCCTGATGGGTGGTTTTCTTTTTGTGTTGTGCATCCTAAATTGATGCCACCACGGGAAAGTCAATAAAATCAAGGGGGTGCAACTTTTGAAGCGGTTTTATATGCATCCTTAATAGATGCCAATTTTAATTTTAACAAAATATGATTGATTTTTTTAACAAAAGGTGTTGACAAGGCAAATTAAGTGTGCTATACTATAGATGTTGAATTGGAAATTAGTGTATATTGGAGGCGCAAAATGAGCTATACACCTTTTGGAGAATTTTTCAGAACATTAAGGATCAAACACCACGAGATATTGAGCGACGCAAGTAAATTTTTGAAAGTAACAAGCGCATATATCTCATCCGTAGAGTGCGGAAAAAGGCCTGTTCCCGAAGAGTGGGTGACTCTGATTTCCGAGCATTATAATTTGAAGGAAAAAGAAATCTCGGAATTAAAACAAGCTATCGAAGAATCAAAGACCAGCATCAAAATCAATCTTTCCCGTTCGTCAATTACACAAAGAAGTGCCGCAATACAATTCCAGCGCTCTTTCGATGATATGGATGATGAAACCGCGAAAGAAATCTTGGAAATTATTGCGAGGAACAAAAAGAGTGGATTATAAGACAAAACCTACGTCCCGCGAAGAGCTGCGAGGTATCGCGCGGTTTGTTCGCAAACTGTTCAAATGCAAAAATAAATATCGCTTTGATGTGATGGATGCTTTTGAAAGAATTCCTTCCGTTATTCCTGCTGTCACTTGTTTGGTCGTTGAGGATGATGAAATTGAGGGCGATATTCCCGCACGATGCGTTCCCGACTTTGAAGGTCATTACACGATAGAGGTAAAATCGAGTATTTACGATGGTGCCGCCGAAGGTATTGGTGGCTATCGCGCTCATATTTTACACGAAATATGTCACGCAATCCTTTGTTTACTCGGATTCACCCCTATTCTCGACCGAGCGTTTAAGAACAACGAGTTAAAGCCGTTTGAAAGCATGGAATGGCAAGCCAAGGCTTTGTGCGGTGAGATTTTGATGCCGTATGAGGAAACGGAAGGGCTTTCCGTTAGGCAAATACGACATCTTTGTCAAGTTTCAAGAGAAAGCGCTGAGTTGCGCTATAATAATTATCGCAAACCCGAACCGAAAACTCCTTTGGAAAGGAGGGCGCGGCAATGGTTTTAATAAAAAAGCAAAAAGCATCTCATAGGTTGTTGGCGCAACCAAGAAATGCTTTCTCGCGTCGGATATATTATAATAACCAACTGGGCATTGATTATTATAACATATCCTTTCTCGGTTTGTCAATCGGCAAATCAAACAAAATTCATTTTTATTGCCATATTTGGCGGAAA
>JBGVFW010000241.1:0-4835 GCA_045121315.1 Eubacteriales bacterium | reverse complement strand
AAAGAAAATCCAAAAGGTGAAAAGAAAATCCAAAAGGTGAAAAGAAAATCCAAAAGGTGAAAAGAAAATCCTCAAAGGTGAAAAGAAAATCCTCAAAGGTGAAAAAACGCTCTTGACATATTTTCACCTTTGTGATATAATACCTATAGAGTTATTGAAGGAGGCGACGTTATGCCGAGAAAGAAAGACAGTTCAGAGAAGGTCATCAAGAAGAAAACCAAGGTGACGGTCTCGAACACCCTCAATCAGATGATCTTCGAGCAGAAGGATATGAACCTGCAGGCGTTTCGTATGCTGATGTTCTACCTTGCAAAGATAAACCCGGCGCGCCCGGATCTCACCGAGGTCAGAGTTCCCCTTGAGACCTACGCGGAAATGCTCGGCGTGGAGCTGAACGAGCAAGCCATTGACGCGAGCACAAATATGCTTTTGGGGTACGTTCTGAAAACCGGTATGGTTGATGCCGGAGAGTACATAATCCGAAATGCCAAGTATAGCGTTTTCTCGGTGTGTCGCTTGATGGAGCGCAAGAGCGACGGCAAACGAATGCTTGAGTTCAAGTGTTCCGAGGACGTCAAGCCCTTGATTTTTGAAATGCAATCAAAATTCACGATGTTCAACGTTTGGAACGTCCTCAACCTCTCCAACTTCCAGGACATTCGTATGTATATGCTGCTCTCTCAATACAAGGTCGCAGGAACTAAGACGTTCACTCTCGAAGAACTCAAAGACAAGCTCGGCATTAACCGAGAAGCATATCCCGAGTTCAAGATATTCTCAAGAGCAGTATTGAAAAAATGCCAAAAGGCACTCAAAGAACGGACGGACATCTGCTTTGAGTTCAAGGCCGTTGGGCGTCCGGCTCATTCGGTTTACTTCGAGATATCGAAAAACGAGGAATACACGATCTTGAGGTATCTTGACGAAGTAGCCGAGACAAAGCAGCTGATACCTCCTACGGAGGAAGAAGACTACGAGCAGCTTGAAATGTTTGAGCCGAATGATAAACTCGGTCACGAGCGCAGTCTCCGAGAGGAAGTTTGCGAGGGCTTCCAAAACACAATGTTTGATGAATTCACTCTCGATCAGCTTAAGGAGTTCCGGGCACTTGCTGCCAAGCACGTAGATCTGGACGAGGTTGACCGCGTGGATTCGTGGATGCACGACCGACGTGCCGCATACGAGTCGGTTATTTATGACTACGTTCGCAGCAAGATTATGATGTGCAACGCCAAAGGTGGCGAGATCGAGCACAGACTCGGCTTCATCAGAAGCGCGATCGCTGAAGATTATCGTTAAGGAGTAGGTTATGGAACAGATGACAATAAAGCAGCTTGCCGATCAGCTCGGCGTCAGCAAGACTGCTATTCGCAAGCATTTGACCGACGATTTTCGTGAAAACCACGTGGAAACTACCGCAAACGGAACGCTAACTATCTCACCAGAAGGGTGCAAACTGATCGCAGAAACAATGGAAAGAAGTGCAAATTTATCAGAAACTTCCGAAAATAAGTTTGCAGAAACCACTGAAAACGCCGCAAACATCACTATTCCCCTGGTGGTTTGGAACGCGCTTCAGGCGCAGCTTGAGGAGAAAGACCGCCAGCTCGCCGCCAAAGATGAGCAGATCCGCAACCTCACCGAAACAACTAAATCTCAAGCTCAGAGTATCAACGCCGAACGGCACGCCGAATTGCTTGAGGCAACGCAGCTACAGCAGCTCGAGCCTCCAAAGAAATGGTGGCAACGTCGGCGAAAGGAGTAAACAATGGAACAGCAACTTAAAAAGATCATTGGGGATATCGAGTATATGAAGGGCGGTATCCTCAACACAAGAGAGATGACGCAGATTACCGAATGGGTGGCTATGGGGTTCGAGCCCGAAGCCATAGCTCAAGCGTGCGCTATGACTTACTCGAACAACGGACGTTTGACGTGGGGCTATGTAAAAGCCTTGCTGAACGGTTGGTTTGAAAAAGGCATTTTAACCGGTGAGGCTGCGAAAAAACACGCGGAATCAATTCAAAAATCCAGAGGCGAAGATGTCAATAAAACGCATTTTTATGTGCTTAAAGTTTTGGATAAGCGCGGGAATTGGTACACCAATGCTCTGGTTGAAAACAGCTTTGATGCCGTCCACGTGGCAAAGCTCTATCGTGATCAGCTCGGATATACCGTGCAGATCTGGCACAAAGAAAAAAACGTATCGTTCTTGATGAATAGTAAAGATGTAGTGGTGGAACACCCTCAAGGAGATTGAAATGGAACAGAAAGACAAAATCATCGACGTCACCGGCGCCGAGCTCAAGCCCGGCGATCCGGAACATTGCCAGGGCAACGGTGAGCACCCGGACTTCGAGTGCTGCTGTGATGAGTGCGACTACTATTTGGCGTGCTTCCCGGAGTGGGCTCCGGGAGGATCCGCATGGAAGGAGGAAAGCAAAAATGCCGGACATTGAAAATTGGGGATTCAACTATGAAAACGAGACGATGAAGGGCTATGTTCTATATGCTCTCAAGGAGATCGAGAAGAACGAGCCGAAGCTCAAGCTCTCCGATGAGCAGAAGGAGATCCTGCTCAAGGCTCTGAATTGGGCGACGTCGGATCTCACCGCCCAGGAGGCATACGAATACTACTGCAAGAATTGACGAATAGAAAAGGCACCCACTGAGGGTGCCTTTTTGCATGGAGATCTGCGCACTCAGCTCATCACCGATTTAAAGGGCAGATCACCCTATATTATACCGCACGGGGTATGATTTGTCAACCCTCATCCTACCCGTGATCGAGGGCGCGTTGGCGCCGGTGAGGGTCTGCTATCTCGTGGTGCAGCACCGTCTGCACGTGCATTCGTGAACTTTGTGTAAATTCTCACAAAAACCCCTTCCATATTCTTCCGCGAGCAGTATAATGTAAGTGTACCAGCTTATAGCATTCCAATGCTATAACCCCCTATGAGTTTTGACAAGCGCTTGCGCACTCGTCAAAACGGGGGCTCTCCGAGGGGGAACGGCGCCGACGTCGGCGCTTGCTCCTTCTCAACCTCGAATTGCATTCTTCGCTTGAAAGGAGCTTATCTCGTATGATTTCCAACTCGTTCCACTCGTCTGCAAAATCACACTCGATATCGTCTGTCGGTTCGCTTGCTAAAGCCGAGCGACACAACAGCCGCGGATATTTCAGCTTTTACTACGATAAAAGCAAAATATCCGATCTGGTCGGCACAGCCGACAGTTTGGCTGCCGACGTTGAAAACGCCATCAACCAAACCTTCGCGGAGAACGTCTTCGCATACAATGAAAAACAGAAGCGCGCCGATCGGAAGATCCAAACCTCTGCATTCGAGCATTTTGCCGAGAACAAAAAGCTCGACCTCGCGGTCGAATCGATCCTCCAGATCGGAGACAAAGAATTCTGGGGTCAGTTCCGGGATGATCGGATCGTCACCCGGAACGGTCGTGAGCTCGTGCTCAAATCCTTCCCGGAGGAAGTCAAAAGGGTCATGGACGATATTTTCAAGAAGCAGATCTCTGCTTATGAAAACATCTACCAGACCCACGGTGAAATTATTGCTGCCAAGATCTGCACGGCTTATGACGAAGCTGCAGCCGTGGCTGCGAAGTCCGAGCAAGAGCACCCGGACTTCAAGGAGATCTACAAGGTAGCCTCCAAAGAACGTGTCAGCAAAATCAAAGAGCTGTCCCCGGAGGATCAGACAGCTTTTGCCGAATACTCTGAAGCTCGTGATACTATGGCAGTCATTGTCAACTCGAAGCTGCGCGAACGTATCTCCGACAACCATATGCACATTAAGGTCGTCGGCGCCACGGCGCACTATGATGAGTTTTCGCCTCACGCTCATAGTATCAGCCTTTGCTATGCCGATGGATATTCAAAAGGCTTGAGCTCCAGAGTCGCCAAATCCGTGGTCCTCAATCGCTGGGCGCTTGAGGTGATCCAGGATCGGATGCACGAGATTGCCGAGCAAGAGATGAAACGTCACCCGGAGATCTTCCAGGGCGAAGATCTCAAGGAGAAAGAGCAAGGCAGAAACTTTGACTACACGACTGAGCAGATCACCAGGCAGAACCTCGCCAAGCTGACAGAGAATGCAAGCGAGGCACGCCGGGAAGCACACGAAGCGTCTCAGGAAGCTCTGAGAGCCGCCAATGAGCTTCGGATTGTCCAAAATAGACTTAGGGTAGCCAAAGAGCAAGAGGACGCCTTAGAAGGCAAATACGTGGCTCTGCAGCTCCAAACAGCCGAAGCTGAAAGAGAGCTTGAGGATCTTACCGAACGTGTAGAGCTGATTCAGACGTTCGAAGAATACACCGAACGTGCTGACGAGATCGAGGAGAAGGCCTCTACCATTGAACGCCTCTTAGAACGCCTCAAGGACGCTGTGCGGCTTTTCAAGCAGAAAGAGGCGCAAGAGTTCATTGATGATTTCAAAAACGCCATAGGAGGCATTTTTGAGTGGATAAGAGCTCATTTCGGCAGAGTGAAGGAATACGAAATCTATACCGACATGGAAGAGGAGCAGCGCAGATCTCCTTCTCTGGCTGAAAAAATCAAGAGTGCAGAGGCAAAGGTCGATCGGAGCACTCAAAATATTGAAAAAGAATACTTAAAATAAAAATTTTTCTTTCTCAAACCAACTAACAAACCGACTTTTAGGGGGGCGCCTGCCCCCCTCTTGTTTGTTAGCTTGTTTTAGATACCTGGTTTAGATACTTGGTTTAGATACTTGTTTTAGCTTTCCGAAAATCCTTATATAACAAGGGTTTTCGGACACAAAGGTGAAAAGAAAATCCAAAAGGTGAAAAGAAAATCC
>JBGVFW010000240.1:0-10197 GCA_045121315.1 Eubacteriales bacterium | reverse complement strand
TTTTGCATGTTGTCAATACTTTTTCTGAAAATATTTCGATAATATTTTTGATGTACGGAAGAAAATTTAAAACACGGCAGAAAGTAAACATCTATCTTCTTGCTGCAAGGAGAGGCATAATGTCGTAAAATACGATTTTCATTTTCCCACGCAGAATTTATGGAAGATATGATCTACGACGTCGACGGAAACTTCTCTGCCGTCAAGCTCTGAAATGGCGGAAGCTGCGCGTTCAAGCTCCGTGCCGGCGATATCGTCGCCGAAGGAGGAGAGCGCGTATTTTGCGGAGATGACCGAAGCAAGGCAATCGCACACAGCGCTGTATTGGCGCGCATTGGTGAGAATTTCTTCGCCTGAATTTTCTATATCGCCGCTTATGAATTTGCTTTCGATAGCGTCGGAAAGCATCTTGCGCTCTCCCTGCTTTGCGGAAAGGGTGAGCGTTTCAAATCCTTCGAAAAGCTCTTCTCCAAAGTGCTTTTCTTTGTCTGATTTATTGAGCAGAACCAGCACCGTTTTGTCTTCCTGCTGCGCGTTTGCGATGAGGTTGAGCATTTCCTTGTCCTCTTCGTCAAAGCGGCGTGATGTATCGAAAACGGCAAGGATAAGCTCGGAATTTTCTATCTCCTTGCGCGAGCGTTCAACGCCTATCTGTTCCACAACGTCTGTGGTTTCGTGTATGCCTGCTGTGTCTGAAAGGCGCAAAAGCGCGCTACCGCAAACTACGGTTTCGGAAATAACGTCGCGCGTTGTTCCTGCGACGTCCGTGACGATGGCACGTTCGTTTTCTGCAAGGAGATTGAGTATTGTGGATTTGCCCGTGTTGGGCTTGCCGCAGATTACGGTGGGGATACCCTCACAAACGGCGTGACCCGTGCGGTAGGAGCTTTTGAGCGCGTCGAGCTCCGCGATAATGCTGTCCATTGCATCGTTCATGTCGTTGCGTGTCATTTTTTCAAGGTCTTCATCGGGAAAATCAATGATAGCGTAGATGTTGCCGATAACTGATGTGATATCGCTGTATATTTTATCGGCCTTTTTGCGGAGCTTGCCCGAAATGCCGCGCTGAGCGAGCGTGAGCGCCGCGTTCGTCTTTGCGTCGATCATACCGATGACTGATTCCGCCTCTGTAAGCGAGAGCTTTCCTGCGGAAAACGCGCGGCGCGTGAATTCACCGGGACCCGCCTGAACCGCTCCCGCAAAAAATGCGGCAGAAAGTATGTTCTGGGTAAGCAAAATACCGCCGTGGCAGCTTATTTCCACGACGTTTTCGCCCGTGTAAGATTTCGGCGCGCGGAAAATCGTGATAAGCGATTCATCAAGCGTTTTGCCGTCTGGCGATTTTACGTCGGCCAAAAAAACGGAGTTCGCTTTTATATCGGCAAAGCTTTTTTTGCTTTTGGGAAAGATAAATTTTTCGGCTATGGAAAAAGCGTCCTCGCCGGAAATGCGTATTACCGCCACACCCCCTTTGCCGTGCGGCGTGGAGATAGCAGCGATGGTATCTGAAAACATTGTGTACATGGGAATACCTTTCTAAAGAGGAATAAATGGTTTACTGCTTAATTTAATCCGGCTCTATTCCTATGAGAACGATCGGAACAGAGGGATTGGAACGTCCTTCGCGCACGATATTTGTTAATTCGTTTTCATACCATGCAACCCCGCTTGACATTTAATTCTTTTTTGAAAAGCTCGTTTAATTTAGATGGAGAATAAAGTATTCTTCCAACCATCGTTTTTTCTTTGCTGACTTTGTCGAATGCTTCGTCGGCGTTAACGTTTTTTATTGCATTTTGAATTTCATTCCATAAAACGGGTTTGTGAACCATAAGAAATTCCACGCCGTTTAAATGGCTGTATACTTGGGCTATTTTCATTTTGCGTTTCTCCATTCTTCTGGAATCTGTGCTACCTTATCGGTTGGCTTCGGAGTCCATATTTCTTGATAAATGGGACGAGTTTGCAAAGTGCCTTCCGAAAGCTTTTGTATTCTTTCCAATCCGATATCCACATAAGAACTTTCCAATTCGGTACCGTATGCTTGACGGTTGTTTTTTAATGCGGCTATAAGGGAAGAACCGACTCCGCAGAAAGGATCGTAAACGATATCGTTTTCATTTGTCAATGCCAGAACGCATCTTTCTACCAGCTCAACGGGAAATTGACACGGGTGATTAACTTTTTCGGGGTGGTTATTTTTGACGTTCGGTATATCCCATATCTGAGCGTCCCAATCGTCAACGAGCCGCTCCAAGGTCATTTCCCAAACGTCCTCAGGGTTTTTTCCTTTGGGATTGCTGCTGATTTTACCTTTGTTTTTCCCCTTAAAATATTTTTTCCGGGGTACTTGGAAGGAATACGAACGTCGTCAAGATTGAACGTATATTCATTTGATTTTGTAAACCAGAGAACTGTTTCATATCTTCCGCTGAATCGTTTTGAACAATGCAAACCGTGACCGAAATGCCAAATGATCCTATTTCTTAAATGAAGGCCGAGCTTTTTAAAGTGCGGGTAAAATATATATTGAGAGGATATATTTCACCGTTATCGACGAAATTGCCCGTTTGCCAGCAAAGGCTTCCGTCGTCCGAAAGAATACGTTCGAACTCCGCCAACATGGGCAATAGTTTATTGTATCATGAATTGCCCCGCTTTCTTTGAAAGAAAGCGGGCGCACCCGAGGGTGCGCCTATGGATCATTTTTTATCTTCTTCGTTCTGTGCCGAGTTGATAGTGCTTCCGAATTCTTTAAGACGAGCAAAATAGCTGTCAAGATCTTTGGCTTTTTCTATCTTGCGGGGTGCGGGACGTGGAGCGTCGCTCGTTCTGCGGGGACGGGGAGTGTATTCGCTCTTTTCCGTTCTTTCACGTTTTTCCTGAGTTTCTTTTGCGGGTGCGTCGATGCGTTCCGTACGTTCTGCGCGGTCGTTTTTGCCGCCGCGTCTTCTGCCGCCGCGTCCACTGTCGCGCTTGCCTTTGCCGCCCTTGTTATCGTATCTGTAAGCGGAAGTGGGCTTTTCGCCGCCTTCGGGGAAGAGGATAACTCTGCGGTTGCCTTCGGCACCTACGGAGTTTGTGGAAACTCCTTCGATGTTCTGCACTTCGGAGTGGATAATACGGCGCTCGTACGCGTTCATGGGTTCGAGAACGATGTTTCTGCCCGTTCTTTTAACCTTTTCAGCCATGTGGCGAGCGAGCTTTTTGAGCGTTTCTTCTCTCTTTTCGCGGTAGTTTTCGATGTCAACCGCGATGTGCGTGTATTTGCGTTCGTCAGTCTCTTTCTTGTTTGCCACGAGGTTGATAAGGTACTGGAGCGAATCGAGCGTGTCGCCATGGTGACCGATGAGCGTACCCGCGCCATCGCCGGAGATGGTGAGGAGCGCTTCGCCGTTGCCGTCATCGTGGATAGTAACGGTAGCTTCAAGACCCATGTCTTTTATAAGAGTTTCAGCAAAGCTTCTTGCCGCTTCAAGGGGCTTGAAAATATAAGTGATCTTTACCTTGGCGGGTGTTGATCCCAGACCAAGGAAACCTTTTTTTGCTTCTTCCAAAACTTCGTATTCGAGAGTTTCGGCTGCAACGCCGAGTTCTTCTGCCGCGAGTTTTACGGCTTCCTCGGTTGTTTTAGCTGTTTTAATAAGTTCTTGTTTCATCTGTGAAAGTCCTTTTTATTTATCTTCGTCTTTCATGTCTGCTTTTCCGAAGAGATTTTTCTTACCTTCGGAAACGGGTTTGCCGCTTTCTTCCGTTTTTTCTTCTTTTTCTTTGTCGTAGACGGAAATATAATCTCCGAGGTCTTCTTCTATCTCTTCATCGGAAAAGTCGATGCTGTGGAGCGAACGAACGGGACCGCGGTTTGTGCTTGCCTGAGAATGTTTTGGGGCTTTACCTGCCATCTCTCTTTCAGCGGCTTTAATGTCTTCTTCCGTGCAAGAGGGGAGAGGCATAGCCTTGTGGAGGATTATGGTCTGCAAAACACCGAGAATGTTGTTGAACATCCAGTAAATGCCGATAGCTGCGGGAACGCTGAACGAGATCCATGTTGTAAGCGCTGGCATGAGTATGTCCATCATTATCATGGTAGATTTTGTCTGCTGCGTCTGTTCAGCCATACCGGGCTGGTATGTGAATTTTCTCTGAATCTTGGAAGCCGCAAACTGGAATACGAATGTGAGAATAGGTACTATGATAAGGATAGATTTGAACGAGGGGTTTGCGGAAAGGTCGAAAATACCCATAGTGAAGTCGGGCATCGCGCCGAAATCCACTGCCTCAAGACCCGCCGTTGTAAGACCTTCGTTGATAAGGTCGTATTTGTCCGGGGTCATGTACTGGATAAGGCTAATATCTCGGCTGCTTGTGATCGTCTGGCCGAGTGTTGTCGCAATATTGGATATCTGCTCTGCTGTCCAGCCGCAGATATATTTGAGGGGGTTGATGATAACTTGATAAAGAATGAGTATGACCGGCATCTGAATGAGCAAGGGAAGGCAGCCGCTCATGGGGTTGTAGCCCTCTCTCTGATAAAGCTCGCTGATCTCCTCCTGCATTTTACGCTGAGTTACCTGGTCATTGCGTCCCTTGTATTTTTTGCGAATTGCCATTTCTTTGGGGCGCATTTTCGCCTGCTTTATGGTTGTTTTCTGCTGTTTTATGCCGAATGGCAAAAGAATAAGCTTAACGAGCAAAGCGAAGATGAAAAGGCCAAAGAGATAATATCCGCCTGTAATGTTCGAAAAGAATGAAAGGATCATTCCGAAAAATTTTAATATGGCGTTCATTTATTTGTTTTCTCCTTCAGTTTTTGAAGCGGAAGAACCGCCGTTTTTCTTGCCGTGCTTTTTCGGATTTTTGGGAACGGGATCATTCCCGCCGCGGCAAAAAGGGTTGCACCGTAAGATACGCATGAGAGTAAGCCAAGATCCGCGAAAAAATCCCCATTCCGTAAACGCTTCTATTGCATATTGAGAGCAAGTGGGCGTAAAGCGGCAGCACGGGGGTTTAAGCGGGGAAATGTATTTCCTGTACAGCTTGATAAGCAGGATGCAAATCTGTTTCATACGTTTTCGGCGGTATCCTGAATGATCAGCCCGAGCTTTTTGAACGCGTACAAAAGATCTCCGTAGATATCCTGAGTTTTAGCCTCTGTTGCGGCTGTGCGCGCAACGATGACCACCAAAAAACCTTTTTTTACGTTGTTTTCTTTTTCGAGCTGCTGATATGCGGCGCGGAGAATCCTGCGTGTTCTCGTGCGCACAACCGCGTGACCGAGCTTTTTCGTAACCGTGAGTCCCACACGGTTTATTCTCGTTTTCAGCGGGTTTTCGCGAGCTAAGCGCGAAGCGCGGTAATCGGTCAATACATATACCGCAATATGTTTGCAAAATACTTTTTGTCCTTTTGCGTAGACTTTTCTGAAAAGATGGTCTTCGGAAATGGCGATGTTTTTCACACAGTTTCCTCACTTTTGTTGGTTTTCCGCAGCTTGTCCGTCCGCACAGCGCGGTAAAAAGCGAAAGATTTCCACAAAGGGAAAATTTCGCCCGATAAAAAATCAAAGCCTATGATATATGCACAGGCTTTGCGTTTTCTTATTTGCTTTTTCGCAAATCAATAGGAGAGTCTTGCTCTGCCTTTTGCACGTCTTCTCTTCAAAACTTTGCGACCGTTGGCGGTACTCATTCTTTTTCTGAAGCCGTGTTCTTTCTGTCTCTGAAGCTTCTTGGGCTGGTATGTTCTAAGCATTTGTTTTCGCACCTCCTTAATTAACGACCGGCTGCCGCCGGACGACGGTATGCCGCTTATAATTTACAAAGTACATTATACACATAAAATGGGGTTTTTGTCAAGTACATTTTTATTTTTTGCTTTAGATATGACTAAAAAATAGCGGATTTTTTTGTGTGATATACCATATTTCAAAGTCAAAAAGAGGGAATTATTGACTTTAGAGCGGAAATATAGTATTATTAGAACAGAATTATTGCTATTTACAGGAGGAAAAACAGATGTCTTATGTATTGGAAGCAAAAGGTCTTACAAAAGACTACGGCGGCGGTATCGGTTTGCTCGGCGCGGACCTTGCCCTGCCATCTGGAAAGATAATCGGCTTGCTCGGCTCTAACGGAAGCGGCAAAACGACGTTTTTGAAGCTCGTTGCCGGTATACTCACGCCCACGCAGGGTGAGGTGCTCGTTTGTGGCACGCCCGTCGGCCCCGAAACGAAAAGCTTGGTTTCTTTTCTGCCTGAAAGAACCTACCTTAACGATTGGATGAAGGTTTCGGACATCGTGGAGTATTTTGACGATTTTTATGAGGATTTTGACAGCGCCAAAGCGCTTGCAATGCTCGCTGACCTCAAGGTCGAATCGAACCGAAAGCTCAAAACGCTTTCAAAAGGAACGAAAGAAAAGGTTCAGCTCGTTCTCGTCATGGCGAGAAACGCAAAGCTTTATCTTCTCGATGAACCCATCGCGGGCGTTGACCCCGTTGCAAGAGAATATATTCTCGATACTATCGTTTCCAATTATAATAAGGACGCGACGGTCGTTATTTCCACGCACCTTATTTCCGATGTTGAAAAGGTGCTTGACAGCTTCGTATTCGTGCGCGACGGCAAGATAATCATGTACCGCGACGCCGCGGAAGCAAAAGAAGAATACGGCAAGAGTATTGACGAAATTTTCAGGGAGGTATACAAATGTTCGGAAAAAATTTAAAATATGAACTTCGCGCGTCCTCACGCGTGCTGTTGCCTCTGTTTATATGCACGCTCGCCATAAGCGTGTTTATCTCTGCGGGCTTTGCGCTGTTCGGAAATATGTATTTCGGCACGGAAGAAACGGAAAGCAAGTTCTCTCAAACTTTTGAAGCTATCGGTTCTGCGGCTATGACTCTTTTGTTCATGGCGTTTGTCATCTTGGTAATGGTGACGGCGGTGGCTGTGCTTGTGCTCATGGTGCGCCGTTTCTATACATCGTTCTTCACAGACGAGGCTTACCTTACGTTCACTCTCCCTGTGTCTGTCGATTGCCACATCGCAACAAAAACCGTTGCCACGGTAATTTGGTACGTCGGTTACTGTATCGTGACGGTTATTTCCGCTCTTATCGTTATAGTAGGCGCGGCGCTCGGCACTCTGTTTTCGGGAGTTGCGGACAGCGCGGGCGAAAGCGTTGAATACGTCGGCAACGAGCTTGAAAGCATTTTCGGCGGCAGCGTCATTTTTATGATATTAAATTATATCATCGCCGCGTTTGCCTCCCTCTTCCTTATCTATTTTGCAATATCCTTCGGTTGCATGATAGCGAAAAAACACCGCTTCATCTCCTGCGTGCTTTGCTACTTCGTTATAAGCGGCGCGGTGTCTTTTATAAGCAATATCGTTACTTCCGTCGTTATGATACCGCTGACGTATGCGCTCGATGATATAGACCTCTATTTGATGATAACTTATCTCATTTCCACGGTGCTTTCCGCGGCAGAGCTTGTGGGCTGTTACTTCGGTACAAGATTTATCCTTACAAAAAAAGTAAATCTGCCTTGATGAATAAAAACCGCCTCTCGTACAGAGGCGGTTTTTGTATTTTTAATGCCGAGGGATTGTTGAGAAAAAGGCTTTCACCGTCACGCATATTCTTTTTTTCGCATAAACTGTATCGCAACACGTTTGCAAAAGGAGGAATATATATGGCAATCAAAATCTACATAGACCAAGGGCATAACGCCATGAACCCGAACGCGGGCGCGGAGGGCAGCGGCTACCGCGAACAGGACCTTGTATATTACATAGGAAAAGAACTTGAATCTTTGCTTAACGCAAATCCGAATTTTGAAGCGATAACCTCGCGCAATTCACCCACGGAGGTGCTGGGCACAAGCCTTGCCACCAGCCTTTCCTCTCGTGTGAATGAAGCGAACACTTGGGGCGCGGATTATTTTATAAGCCTTCACGCGAACGCTTCGAATATTGCCTCCGCTTCGGGAAGCGAAGCGTACGTTTATAGCACGTCCTCGCCCGCGTATGTTTTGGCGCAGGATATACTTTTGCGACTTTCGGAGGCGACGGGGCTTGCCGACCGCGGCGTTTTTGAGCGACCGACTCTCTATGTGCTCCGCAAAACGGCGATGCCTGCGCTTCTTCTTGAAGTTGGGTTTATAACAAACGCAAGCGATGCCGCTATGATGGCAGAAAATCCCGCGCTTATAGCACGCGGGATTTACAATGGCATATTAACTTATTTCGGTATGTAATCAGGCTTCTCTTATCTTCTGCATGAAGAAATCGCCAAGCATCACCGCGATAAACGCGACGAGTGCGCCGACGAGCACGTCCGAAAAGTAATGCGCACCGACGAGAAGGCGTGTAAGAGCCATGAAAACGCTCCAAACGGCAACGGCAATATAAGTCGCCTTTTTTGCGTTCGGAAAACGCTTGTATACCTTTTTATTATAGAATAAGGGAAGGAGCGCGAGCGAAACGGCGTTCGCCGTGTGACCCGATGGGAAGGAGTGATATCCCGAAAAAGGATGCATCTTATACCACGGTGAGAAGAGTGACGCGTCGCCGAGCATTACAAGTTCCCTCATTCTCACTCTGCCCCAAAGAATTTTTAAACCCTGTACGCCGACCATCACCAAAAGGAGCATCGCCGCACAGACTATGGCGGGGACGAGAAGCCTGTCCGCGGTCTTTTCAGGGAGCATGAGCACCGTGATGAAGAGCGCGAGCGAAAGCACCATCGCAATCGGAACGGCGATCATGAGCCTTTGCACGCCAAAATCGCCGCAGATATCCTCTACGGTTTCTTTCGCACCGAAAAACATGAGTGCGACGGAGAGAGCGGCAAAGCCTGCAACACCGGCGTACCCCAGCGGCTTTTTGACTTCTGTACATGCGCGCATGATTACTGCGGAGCAGAACGCGCCCAATATCACGGAGGGCCATTCTCCGATAACCTCAAAAACGAGCGCGAAAATGGGGACGGTTATTGAGATAGGTTCTTCCGTGAAATTCGTGAGAAACGCGGAAATTTTAAAATCGAATATCGCCGCCAAGACCATGCCGACTGCGAAAACGCAGGCGGCAACGGCACAGGAGATGTTTCGAGATGTTTTTTTGATTTTTAAATTCAGCATGGCTTTATTTTGCCGTGCGAACGAGCGCGGCGGCACCGATAATGCCTGCGTCGTTGCCGAGAGTTGCTATGCGGATATCCGTTTTGAGCGTATCGTCCGCAGAGTAAACTTCTTTTGCAACTTCCTTTTTGAGGGGGAGAAGAAGCGGGTCGCCTTCGTTGCAAACGCCGCCGCCGATGAGAAGTACGTTGGGCTGGAAGATGTTGACGAGGTTTGCGATACCGCAAGCGAGGTGCTTGATGTAATAGTCAACGACTTCGGCTCCTGCCGTGTCGCCTTTGCGCATAGCGGCAAAGGCTGTCTTGCCACCGATCTTGTTTGCGTCGCCTTCGCACATTTCCGCTATGATGGGAGATCTTGTTTGAGCATATTTTTCACGCGTGAGCGCAACGAGAGCGGAAGCGGAACTGTATGCTTCGAAGCAGCCGCTTCTGCCGCAAGAGCATTTTCTGCCGCCGTATTCGATGACCATGTGACCAAGCTCAGCGCCACCGAAAGCGCATCCAGTGAGAACTTTGCCGTCGATAACGACGCCGCCGCCAACGCCCGTGCCGAGCGTTACCATAACTGCAATTTCCGCGCCTTTTGCCGCGCCTGTGGTAGCTTCGCCCAAAGCGGCAAGGTTGGCGTCGTTGCCGATAGCGATATTCTCTACGGCTACGCCGGAATTTTCGGAAAAGATTTTAACAACGGGGAAATCTCTCATTCTGATGTTGTTTGCGTATTCGATAAGACCCGTCTTGGGGTTTACCGTGCCGGGGGAAGCGATGCCGACTTTTATGCCGTCGCGCACGAGGTCAACGCCGTATTCCTCGCATACTCTGCGGGAAAGAGCCGCCATATCCTTTGTGATCTCTTCGGGACCGCGCTGTGCAAGTGTGGGGGTGGAGATCTTTTTTACTATGTTGTAGTTTTCGTCTACAAGACCAACAGCGATATTTGTGCCGCCGAGGTCGATGCCTATTGTGTACATTATATTTATCCTCCGTTAAGGTTATTTTTTCGACATTTGCTTCTTCTATTATAATTGGTAAAACGCGCGATGTCAAGTCC
>JBGVFW010000239.1:0-2726 GCA_045121315.1 Eubacteriales bacterium | reverse complement strand
TCGACAAAGCAGGTGAGCCCGGCGAAGGCAAAATCTTCCGCGATTTTGACGAAGCTATGATGGCTTATGAAAACGGTCAGCTCGGTATCCACGCGCCCATCAAGGTTCGCGTTTCTAAGGAAATCAATGGAGTTGTTCATACAAAACTTATAAACGCTACACTCGGACGTCTTATCTTCAACAAACCAATTCCTCAGGACCTCGGTTTCGTTGACAGAAGCGATCCCGATAAACTCCTCGACCTTGAAGTTGACTTCACGACTGCAAAGGGCGAGCTCGGTAAGATAGTTGACCGCACGATCAAACTTCACGGACCCACCGTAATGGCAGAAGTCCTTGACGCTATCAAGGCTAACGGTTATAAATATTCCACAAGAGCTTCTATCTCTATTTCCGTTCTCGACATGGTAGTGCCTCCGCAGAAACAGGAAATCGTTCACGAAGCTGAAAAGAAAGTCGAAAAGATCACGAAGAACTTCCAGCGAGGTCTTCTCTCTGACGACGAACGTTACAGAAGTGTTATCTCTGTTTGGGATAAAGCAACTAAGGACGTTACGGACGCACTTCAGAAAGGTCTTGACAGATACAATCCTATCAAGATGATGAGTGACTCCGGTGCCCGTGGTTCTATTTCTCAGATGAAACAGCTTGCCGGTATGCGCGGCCTTATGGTATCTACGTCCGGTAAGACGATGGAACTTCCTATTAAGAGTAACTTCCGCGAAGGTCTTAATGTTCTCGAGTACTTCATCGGTGCCCGCGGCTCCCGTAAGACGCTTTCGGATACGGCTCTTAAGACAGCCGACTCCGGTTATCTTACACGTCGACTTGTTGACGTTTCCCAGGAAGTTATCGTACGCGAAAAAGATTGCGGTACGACAGAAGGTATTTGGGTTTACGACCTCGTTGACGGTGACGAAACGATCGAAAAACTCGAAGAAAGACTTGCCGGCAGAACGCTTGTGGACGATGTTGTCGATCCCACAAACGGCGAGCTTATTGCACAGGGTGGTGAACTCCTTACTCCTGTTCAGGCTTCCAAGATCGTTGCCGCCGGTATCGAAAAAGTTCACGTTCGTTCTATCCTTAAATGTAGATGCCGCCACGGTATTTGCGCTAAGTGTTATGGCTCTGACCTTGCGACGGGCAAGCTCGTTGCGGCAGGTGAAGCAGTTGGTATCGTCGCTGCTCAGTCTATCGGTGAACCCGGTACACAGCTTACGATGAGAACGTTCCACCTTGGCGGTATCGCCGGTGCCGATATCACACAGGGTCTTCCTCGAGTTGAAGAAATCTTCGAAGCTCGTAGACCTAAGAAGACGGCAACGCTCGCAGAACACTCCGGTGTTGTTCGAATTCAGGACGCAAAACGTGCAAGAAACGTTATCATCACAGGTGACGACGGCGAAGATCACGTATATCCCGTTCCTTACGGAACAAAGATTCTTATCACAGAAGGTTCTTATATCTCCCGCGGCGATCTTATCACAGAAGGTAACCTCGCCCCTGCAGATATCGCAAGAGTTCAGGGCCTTGAAGCTGCTTACGACTACATTACCCGCGAAGTTCAGCGCGTATACAAGAGCCAGGATATCAAGATCAACGACAAGCATATCGAAGTTATCGCACGTCAGATGACTCGTAAAATCCGTATCGATGAAAGCGGTGATACAGACCTCTTGTACGGTTCTATGGTTGACATCATGGAATTCAACGACGAAAACGAAAAGATTCAGGCTCGTATCGACGCAGGCGAAAGAACACTCCGCTTGGCAGAAGGTACGCCCACACTTCTCGGTATCACAAAGACAGCTCTTCAGACAGAATCCTTCCTTTCCGCAGCGTCCTTCCAGGAAACAACAAAAGTTCTTACGGAAGCCGCTATCAAGGGTAAGGTCGATCACCTCATCGGGCTTAAAGAAAATGTTATCATCGGTAAACTTATTCCCGCAGGTACGGGCTTACAGAAATACCGCGATATCGAAGTTAAGAAAGTTGAGCCCTCTGAAGAAGAAGCAGAAGAAGCAACAGTTTAATTCCCAATATTACGCCGCCGCAAACGCAAGTTTGCGGCGGTTTTTGCGTTTTACCACGGCAAAACAGCAGGGTATTGATTTTTTATTTTGATTGTGTTATAATAAGTAATATTAAAAAGACGGATAAAGAGAGTTTTTTGATGTGTCCGTATGATACGGACAAGAATACTCAAGGCACGGAAAAATGCAAATTTTTTTTGAAAAGTACTCCGAAAATCGTAATTTTCCCGTTGACAAATGGGTAAATAAGTGATAAAATATAACATATGTGACTATGCGCGTTAATGCGTCTTTTTTTAAGTCACCATAAAAATGAAAGGAATCGAATGTAATATGTCAACCGACGGCCCTTTGCCTATGTTAGTGGCAGGACTTGCACAGTCCAAAAAGCTCATCAAAGGAGGAACGGCTTCATCGGCTTTTATTGCAAAAGATGCCGACGCCAAGATAATTCATCAAATGGCTGAACTTTGTCGCGTAAACGGTGTTCCGTTTGACGATACCAAGACAAAGAAAGAACTCGGAACAATGTGCGAGATCGACGTGGACTGCGCCGTTTGCGTAACATTGAAATAATTAACTCGATATTTTCCCTTTTCCGGAGTGCGTTCCGAAAAATGGATTATATAAACATTTATATCTATCAAAAAAGAGGAGGTGCGATATGCCAACCTTTAACCAGCTTGTTCG
>JBGVFW010000238.1:0-1681 GCA_045121315.1 Eubacteriales bacterium | reverse complement strand
TCGTTTCAGACGAAACGTGGGAGGTGTTCACTTCTCACATCCTTTACTCCGCGATTTATCACGGCGAAACCGTAGACAAAACCGCTGAAATAAAAAACGTGGGCCATGCTCTCAAGGATATCTCTGACCACCCCGCGCTCGCGAAGCAGACAAGCGATTTTGTAAAAGAGCACGAACGCATCTCCGTCCGCGAAGTGATACATACACCGAAGGGCGAAACCGTGCTCGATTTCGGGCAAAACATCGCGGGCTATGCAGAAATCAGGATAAAAGGCAAACGCGGAGAAAAGATCGTCGTTTCCCACGCGGAGGTGCTTGACGGCGAAGGAAACTTCTATACGGAAAATATGCGCTCTGCCCGCAACCTTTGCACATACGTTTTGAGCGGAGAGGAAGACGTTTTCAAGCCGTCTTTCTGTTTCCAAGGTTTCCGATATATACGCCTTGACGAATTTCCGGAAGAGCTCCGCCCCGAAAGCATCACCGCCGTAGCTATCTACACGGATATGGAAAGAACGGGGCATTTCGTTTGCGGCAACGCAGACCTCAATAAGCTTTACAGCAACATCATCTGGGGTCAGCGCGGCAATTTCGTCGATATCCCAACGGATTGCCCGCAGAGGGACGAGCGCCTTGGCTGGACGGGTGACGCGCAGGTATTCTGCCGCACGGCGGCTATCAACTACAATGTGGAGAACTTTTTCGACAAATGGCTGACAGATATGGGTCTTGAGCAAGCAGAGAACGGCGGCATTTGGCGATATGTTCCGTTCGTCGGCTGGTATAATGGCAAAATATCCGCAGGTTGGTCTGATGCGGCGGTTATATGCCCATGGGAGGTTTACTGCGCTTACGGCAACAAAGATTTCTTACGCAAACATTACCCCATGATGAAAAAATGGGTGGAATATATGCACGGTGCGGGCGAGGAAGAGTTTCTTTGGCTCGGAGGCGACCATTACGGAGATTGGCTCGCGCTCGACGCGGGTGTAGGAAAGTTTTTCGGCGCAACACAGACGGATCTTATCGCAAGCGCGTATTTTTATTATTCCGCTTGTCTGCTTGCAAAAGCGGAGCATGAGCTCGGAATGGATAACAACGCCGCCCAAACGCTCGCGCAGAGCGTAAAAACAGCTTTCCGCAAAACATTTATGAGCGGCGGTATGCCCGCCATCTATCCGAAATATGACGCACTTTCCGATAACCGCCCTGTAAAAGCGGTAACTCAGACGTCGATCTCGCTTATACTTCACTTCGGTCTTTGTGAAGACCATGAGCGCCCAGCGCTTACAAAGAAGCTCTGCGAGCTGATAGCAGAAAACGGCGGCGCAATGACAACAGGCTTTATAGGCACCCCGTATCTCTTGCACGCGCTTTCCGACAACGGATGTGTCAACGAAGCGTACGACCTGCTCCTTCGAAAAGAAGCGCCGTCTTGGCTCTTCTCCGTAACGAAAGGCGCTACCACCATATGGGAGCACTGGGACGGCATCAAAGATGACGGCTCGTTCTGGTCCGCAAGCATGAACTCTTTCAACCATTACGCATACGGTTCCGTTTTCGATTGGATGTTCGCCAACATCGGCGGCATCAAAATTCTCGACGGTGGCGCGGGATACCGCCGCGTGTGCATTTCCCCCAAGCCCGATAAAAGGCTCGGCTTTGCCGATTGCGGCATTAA
>JBGVFW010000237.1:0-2071 GCA_045121315.1 Eubacteriales bacterium | reverse complement strand
CGTGGAAAAGGATATGGTCGCAAGGCGTTACAGTTTCTATGCGAAATTGCAAAAGAAAACGGCATAAAGGAACTCTATGATGATATCGCCATTGACAATTCTTCTGTTGAATTATTCCTCAAATGTGGATTTGAGGAAGTGCTGCGAAGTAACGAGTATATTTTAGTAAAAAAAGAATTGTGAAATTAACAAATCTAATTTTCAGTGCAAAACAATGAAAACAATTTACACAAGTGAACGAGAAATATGGCGCGAGTGGCTTGCCGAGCACTTTGAAACGGAATGTGAGATTTGGTTCGTTTTTCCGATGAAGGAGTCGGGCGACAAGGCGCTTTCCTACAACGATGCGGTTGAAGAGGCTCTTTGCTTTGGTTGGATCGACAGCACGATTAAGCACATCGATCCTACGCATCGCGCGCAACGGTTTACACCGAGAAAAAAGGGAAGCCCCTACTCACGCCCAAACATAGAAAGACTGATTTGGCTTGACGAACAAGGAATGCTCCATCCAAGAATAAGGGATAGTGTGTTGCCGTTGATTCGAGAGCCGTATGTGTTTCCAACCGATATCCTTGATGCGATAAAGGTGGATGCGGTCGCGTGGGAAAACTACGGAAAATTCTCTGAGCCGTATAAACGAATTCGAATTGCTTATATCGATGCGGCAAGGAAACGTCCCGATGAGTTCAAAAAGCGGCTTGAAAGCTTTTTGAAAAAGACTCATGACGGGAAAATGATAGTTGGCTATGGCGGCATAGATAAGTATTATAAATGACAAATTCCAATTTGACGGAGGTGACTTTGGTGATAGATATTTCTGTTTGGATGCAAGATTTCTTGCAGACATTAAATGAGACTTTTGCAAACCGTGTATGGTTTGTGGGCTTACAAGGCAGTTACGGTCGCGGTGAGGCGACTGAAACAAGCGACATAGACATTGTCGTGATACTTGACGAACTGTCCGCCTCGGATATTCAAAAATACAATACTATGCTGGACGCTCTGCCAGAGAGAGAGATAATCTGCGGTTTTCTTTCGGGAAAGGACGAGCTTTTGAATTGGGAGCCTTCCGACCTTTTTCAGTTCTATCATGATACGACCCCGATAAAAGGAAGCCTTGATGAATTGCTTGCGGTGATTGATGAGGCAGCTTTGAGAAGAGCGATCAAGATCGGCGCTTGTAACATCTATCACGGATGTGTGCATAATATGCTTCACGAAAACAGTGATGAAATTTTGTACGGGCTATATAAATCCGCCTCATTTGTTGTACAGGCTATCGCTTTCAAGCAGACGGGGAAATACATAAAAACTCAAAAAGACCTGCTCGGCGTAGTTTCAGCCGATGAACGAAAGATTATTGAAATCTTCTTGAAGCTAAAAAACGGCGATACTGTGGAGTTTGGCACAATGTCAGAAGTTTTGTTTGCATGGGCTAAAAAGCAGATAATCGAAGGAAATCAGAAATGAAGAAAATTATTGTAATCGGCTGCCCTGGTTCAGGAAAAACGACCTTTGCCGAGAAACTGAAAGACAAGATTGGGTTGCCGCTATTTTACCTCGATGCCATTTGGCACAAGCCCGACAGAACCCATATTTCAAGAGAAGAATACGACGTGCGTCTGGCCGAGATTCTTGCGCTGGATTCTTGGATCATAGACGGAAATTACAGCCGAACCATAGAAAGTCGGATTTTTGCATGCGACACGGTCTTTCTGTTCGATCTGCCCGCGGAGGTCTGCCTTGATGGCGCAATCTCCCGTCTTGGTAAGGAACGCTACGATATGCCGTGGATTGATACCGAACTCGATCCTAACTTAAAAAGAGAGATCGAGGAATTTCCAAACAAAAATCTGCCCACGATATACGCACTGATCGACAAATATAATGCCGGCAAAACGGTGATTGTTTTCAAGAGCAGAGAACAGGCGGATGCGTTCTTAAATGGAGAAATATTATGATTTTAGAAACAAACCGCCTCATTCTTCGCCCGTGGTGCGAGGATGATGCGGAAGAATTATATAAATACGCCAGCGACCCCGAAGTAGGCCCACCTGCCGGGTGGCCGCCC
>JBGVFW010000236.1:0-2810 GCA_045121315.1 Eubacteriales bacterium | reverse complement strand
CGGTTATATTGGTATAACACTTCCCTTCGATTTCCATAGGCGGAATGACATCAGAATTTGAAAAATCATATTCTGATAAGTTGTTAATATCCGATCTGAGGTCCTCGATATAATTTTTGGTATCGGCGATTTTTGAAGGATAATAGAAACGCAAATTATCCTCCATTTGATATTTGTTTTTTAAATGACTTTGCCTTGCAATTTGTAATTCAGAAAAACGAATATCAATATCCATCTTTTCTTTTATCAAAGGATTACCTGTTGAAAGAGCTTTTAATTCTGCATACGACAAGGCTGTCGAGTCAATATCCTCCGCGGAGCGCGCTATTGGTTTATTGGTCCCGATTTGGGAAATAAACTTCTGCTTCGTTTCCACGACTTGCCAATTATAAGCATCAAAGGTATCCTCCGTAACATAACGAAAAATATAAACTTCTTTTTGTTTATTCCCTTGTCTTAAAATACGGCCCAGACGTTGCTCTAAATCAGAAGGCCTCCAAGGGCAATCGAGGTCGTGTAAAGCTATTAATCTCTCTTGGACGTTTGTTCCGGTTCCCATTTTTTGCGTAGAACCAAGTAAAACGCGAACATCACCGGAACGCACTTTTGCAAATAGCTCCTCTTTTTGCACCTCGGAATTCGCATCATGAATAAAAGCAATTTCATTTTCAGGAACACCGCGAGCAATCAATTTCTTTTTAATGTCTGTATAAACACTAAAAGAACCATCACTATGTGGAGTTGAAAGATCGGAAAAAACAAGCTGAGCAAGCTTTTCATCTTTGTGTTTTTCCCAAAGTATAAATATATTATCTACACAAGCATTTACCTTGCTTATCTCTGCTTCCGGTAAATTTGAGTCAAAACAACGTTGGTCGAGCGCAAGCTTACGGGCGTCGTTTGTGTTCTTCAACATATTATCGTGGGAGCTATTAACGGAACCGTTTCGAACGCGGTCAGCCCTTTTACCGAAAGTGGTTACAAGCGCTTTTTGTAACTCACTGGGCTTCAAGGAGATATTCTGATAATTTGCTTTAGGAAGATCTAAATTCAAATCCTCCCATGTTTTAATATCTGCAATCATCTTAAACACACTCATAAGCTCAGGGAGATTATAAAATTTTGAAAAACGCGTTTTGGTTCGATATCCTGTTCCTTCGGGCGCCAGCTCAACTGCTGTTATTGTTTTTCCGAAAGAAGATGCCCATGAATCAAAATGTTTCAAACCGTATCTCTCTAACAATTGCGGTTGGAGATATCTCTGCATTGTATAAAGTTCTGTCATAGAATTACTTAAAAATGTACCGGTGGCGAATATAACCCCTTTATAATTTGTAAGCTCATTTAAATATTGAATCTTCATATAAAGGTCAGAAGAACGCTTGGCTTCAGTTTGAGGAATGCCGGCAATATTATTGAGTTTGGTGTAAAAATACAAGTTTTTGTATGCGTGGGCCTCATCAATAAACAATCTATCAATGCCTAAATCCTCGAAATTTATAACATCATCTTTATCACTTGTGTCATTTAATTTAGCAAGCTTTGCAGTAAGGTTTTTTCTTACCCGTTCCATTTCTTTTACCGTAAATCGTTTTCCTTCTTCATATTTTGCTATAGAAATACCTTCTTCTATATCATCAATTTGCTTTTCCAATAATTGCTTTTGACGCGCAAGAGATAGAGGAATTTTTTCAAATTGACTGTGGCCTATAATAATAGCATCATAATCGCCGGTTGCGATTTTAGCACATAATTTTTTTCTGTTTTTAGCTTCAAAATCCTTTTTTGTAGTCACAAGGATATTTGCGGAAGGATAAAGTGTCAAAAATTCAGCACCAAACTGTCCGGTAATGTGGTTAGGGACAACGAATAAGCTTTTATTACAAAGACCAAGGCGCTTGCTCTCCATGGCAGCCGCAATCATTTCATAAGTCTTCCCTGCACCAACCTTATGGCCGAGTAAGGTATTTCCACCGTATAATATTCGAGCTATTGCATTTAATTGGTGAGGATATAAATCGATTAACGGATTCATATCGTGAAAAACGATATTTTCACCATTATACTCACGAAGACGAATTCTATTGAAATTATCATTATAAAGACGAACAAGCCTATTGCGACGGTCGGGATCTTTCCAAATCCATTCTTCAAAAGCAGCACAAAGCGCTGCTTGTTTCTGCTGCGCCAAAATAGTTTCTGATTTATCAACAACACGTTTTTCATTTCCATCAGAATCCATAATAATTTTAGTTATGCGAGGCGTTCGAAGATTTAACGTTTGTTCAAGAATTTCATACGCATTTAATTTTGAAGTACCATAGGTGTTTTTTGCTTTAAGATTATAGTAATCGTAATCCTTATTCTCTACCAACCAAGCACCTGTTTCTTCGCAAAACTTAACGTCGATGTAATAACGATAATTTGAAGGCGTATCAAGAATATCAAAAATGAAAGTTTTGTATATGTCAGTTGGAATCCAGGTTGCACCTAATCGGACACCAATCTCATCGGCAGAAAGATCTTCAGGTTGAACAGACTCCAACGCCACCAAATTTTCATTCAGTAATTTCTCGTATTTTTCGGGATTTGAACCTATGAAATTCTTTACAATTTCAAGTTTATCTTTTACGTCTCCGGATAAATATTCTTCGGCAATTTCGTATACATCAGAGCCGTCGAACGTTGTTTTTGATGGATTTAAGAAAATTTGTCCTTTTAAATCCGATAAAAGCTTTTCTTTATCAAAGCCGGTTAATTCCGACATATAAGAGATATCCACTCTTGCTTTTTCGCTGATGGAAACAGCA
>JBGVFW010000235.1:0-8315 GCA_045121315.1 Eubacteriales bacterium | reverse complement strand
GTATATACCTCAAGCTGCTCAATGCGGTGCTCTTTGCGCTCATTCTTATCTTTAATAATAAGATATCCGCGTTTTTGCACAAACGCTCCGTTTCGAAGGGAGGAAAGAAAGACCATGCTTGAACTGCAAAACATAAACAAGGTTTTTAACCGTGGAACGGTCAACGAATCCGTGCTTTTCGACGGCTTTTCTCTCCACGTTAAGAAAGGAGAGTTCCTTTCCGTCGTGGGCTCGAACGGCAGCGGCAAAACGACTATGCTCAATCTTATTTGCGGCTCCATTCAGCTTGACGGCGGCAAGATAATCGTCGGCGGCAAGGATATAACGGCTCTTCCGGAATACAAACGCTATAAAACCATAGGCAGGGTATATCAGGACCCGTCGATGGGTACCTGCCCTCACCTCACTATCACGGAAAATATGGCTTTGGCGGAGCAAAAGGGCGCGCGCTCGGGCTTTGGATTTGGAATAAATAAAAAGCGCGTGTCTTACTACCGCGAACTGCTCGCGCCCCTGGGTCTTGGGCTTGAAGACAAGATGGACGTTAAAGTCGGCTTGCTTTCGGGCGGTCAAAGACAGGCGATGGCGCTCGTTATGACGACGATGACGCCTATCGACATTCTTATTCTCGACGAACACACGGCGGCGCTCGACCCAAAGACCGCCGAAATTATAATGCACCTTACCGACGAGGTGGTGAAAGAGAAGAACCTCACCGCCATTATGGTGACGCACAATTTGCGCTTCGCCGTTGAATACGGAAATCGCGTGCTGATGATGCACAACGGTCACGCCGTGCTCGATAAAGCGGGCGAAGATAAAGCAAAAACGCAGGTAGACGACCTGCTCGGCTTGTTCAACGAAATAAGCATCGAATGTGGAAATTAAATTCGTATTTTTGCTCGAAAAATATTGACATGGTATGCATAAGAGTGTATAATTAAACAAAAAGCGGATAATTCCCGCGCGAAAGGACGATATAATAATGAAAAAGATGTATTATTATGCTATGCGATTTTATTATTATACTGCGTCTTTGTGAGGGCAGTCTGTTTTCCGCATAGTTTTTTTGATTTACAGAAAAGACGAATTGTGCCGCAGAATGCCACAAGCTTTTTGCGGCACTCTTTTTTCGCAGAGTGACCGTGAAAAAGGCATTCTGCGTTTTTTGATTTTTTTCTAAAAACTTTATACGGCGCATAACGATATTTTGTAGGAAGCGGCGTCCCCGACGTCCCGAAAATTAGGAGATGTAAATATTATGATTTCTGAAAAAATGCTTGCGCTGGGCAAAAAAAGCTCGGCTATACGCGAAATATTCGAATACGGCAAAAAGAGAAAAGCTGAAATAGGCGCGGAAAACGTCTTTGATTTCAGCCTTGGCAACCCCAGCGTTTGCCCTCCGCCCGTTGTAAACGAAACTATCAAAAAGCTCGTGGATGAGTCCGACCCCATTGATCTGCACGGTTACACCTCCGCCCCCGGCAACATGGAAACGAGAAAAGCCATTGCAAAATATCTTTCCCAAACGTACGGCACAGACGATACGGCGGACAACATCTATATGACTGTCGGCGCGGCGGCGTCCCTTACGGTGAGCCTTAACGCCATCGTGTGCGAGGGCGACGAGGTTATAGCTTTGGCACCTTTCTTCCCCGAATACCGCGTTTTTGCGGAAAACGCGGGCGCAAAGCTTACTGTTGTGCCTTGCCGCGCGGGAGATTTTCAGGTGGACACGGCGGCACTTGAAAAAGCGGTGAACGCACACACGAAAGCACTTATCATCAACTCCCCCAACAACCCTACCGGCGTTGTTTTCTCCGAGGAGAGCATAAAAGCTCTCGCCTCTATTCTTTCGGCAAAAGAGAAAGAATACGCTCACCCGATATATATAATATCCGATGAACCTTACCGCGAGCTTGTTTACGGCGGCGTAAAGGTTCCGTACACGGCAAATTACTATAATAACACGATCTCCTGCTATTCTTTCAGCAAATCTCTCTCACTTCCCGGCGAGCGCATCGGTTACATCTGCGTTTCGAAAAAGTGCGACGATTGGAAAGAGCTCTTCTTCGCTGTTTGCGGCGCGGGCCGCGCGCTCGGATTTGTCTGTGCGCCAAGCCTTATGCAAAAGGTCGTTCCTGCGTGCCTTGGCAAGACCTCGGACACGTCCGTTTACGACGTGAACCGCAAGCTTCTTTACCGTGAGCTTACAAGCTACGGTTACGAATGTGTAAACCCCGACGGCGCTTTCTATATGTTTGTAAAAGCTTTTGAAGCGGACGCGGGCGCGTTCTGCGAAAAAGCGAAGGCGCACGAGCTTTTGCTTGTTCCTTCGGACTCCTTCGGCGTTGAGGGTTATGTAAGAATTTCATATTGCGTTACGACAGAGCAGATAGAGCGCGCGTTGCCCGCTTTCAAAGCTCTCGCAAAAGATTACGGAAAAATTTAAAAAACGGAGAATGACATGGACGAACTTGAAAAAGCCAGAAAAGAGATAAACGAAGCGGACAAGGGAATTGCGGAGCTTTTCTGCAAAAGAATGAACGCTGTCCGCGCGGTTGCGGAATATAAGAAAAAACGCGGTCTTCCAATACTTGATACCGCGCGCGAGGACGCCGTTATTGCAAAGAACAGCGTGCTTGTGGAGGATGAAGAACTCCGCTCTTACTACGTAAACTACCTTAAATATACAATGGAGATATCTCGCAACTTCCAGCACAAGCTCATAAGCGGCGCGAAAATAGCGTACAGCGGCATACCGGGCGCTTTTGCCTCTCTCGCCGCGGCAAAACTTTTCCCTGACGGCGAGCACGTTGCATATCCCGATTTTGAATCTGCCTATAACGCCGTTGTAAACGGAGAATGTGACAGCGTTGTTCTCCCCATAGAAAACAGCTACGCGGGCGAAGTGGGTCAGGTAATGGACCTTATCTTCTCGGGTTCACTCTATATAAACAACGTCATGGGTCTTGCCGTTACGCAGAACCTTTTGGGCGTTCCCGGCAGCCGACTTGAAGATATCAAACGCGCCATAAGCCACCCGCAGGCGCTTGAACAGTCCGCGGTCTACCTGCGTGAGCAGGGGATAACCCCCGTTTCATTCTCCAACACGGCTTTGGCGGCAAAGCACGTTGCAGAGCTCGGAGATAAAACGACGGCGGCTATCGCGGGCGACGAAGCCGCAAAGATATACGGACTTACCGTTCTTGCCCACGGCATAAACGAAAGCCACATGAACACGACGAGATTTGCGACCCTTTCCCGCGTGGAAAACAAGCGCGCGGGCAAGCCGGATGATAACTTTATGCTCGTTTTCACTGTTAAAAACGAGGCTGGCGCGCTTGCAAAAGCGATGGATATCATCGGTAGACACGGCTACAATATGCGCGGACTTCACTCCCGTCCCATGAAAGAGCTTATGTGGCAGTATTATTTCTACCTTGAAGCAGAGGGCGACGTTCGCAACTCAAACGGCGAAGAAATGATGAAAGAACTTTGCGACGTGTGCGACAGACTCAAGCTCGTCGGATCTTACGCGGTTAAATGAGATAAAAAGCTTTCCCGTGCGGGAAAGGCAGAGAAAGGAATTTATATGGCAATAAAAGTAGAGCTTGGTAAGTCAAGCTATGATATAGAACTTTCACGCGGCGCGCTCTCCCACGTAGGCGAGCTTATACCCATGCAGAGAAAGGTGCTCGTGGTTACGGACAGCGGCGTTCCCACCGAATATGCGGACACGGTCGCGTCCTTTGCAAAGACCGCTGTTAAGGTGGTTATCCCGCAGGGCGAGGACAGCAAATGTTTTGAACAGCTCCAAGTGCTTCTTTCAGCTATGCTTGAAGCGGGATTTACGCGCCACGACGCAGTCGTTGCCGTGGGCGGCGGAGTTGTAGGCGACCTTTCGGGTTTTGCCGCCTCCGTTTATATGCGCGGAATTGATTTTTACAACATACCCACAACGCTTCTTTCCCAAGTGGATTCTTCCATTGGCGGCAAGACGGCGATAGATTTTAAAGGCGTTAAAAATATAATCGGCGCTTTTTATCAGCCGAAAAAGGTCATTATCGACCCTAACGTGCTTAAAACTCTGCCCGCACGTCAGGTTGCGGCGGGTATGGCGGAAGCGATAAAAATGTCTGCCACGTCCGACGCGGAGCTTTTCCGTATGCTTGAGGAAGCGGACGACGTTTATGCGGATATAGACACCGTTATCGAACGTGCGCTCCTTATCAAAAAGCACGTCGTTGAATGTGACGAAAAGGAAACGGGGCTTCGCAAGATACTCAATTTCGGTCATACCGTCGGTCACGGTATCGAAAGCTTCAAAATGGGTGCGCTTTACCATGGCGAATGTGTTGCGCTCGGTATGCTCCCCATGTGTTCTGAAAAAGTGAGAGCAAGACTTATCCCCGTGCTCAAAAAGGCGGGACTTCCCACAGAGATGCGTTTTTACGGTAAAGAACTTGAAGAGGTCATGCGCGCTGTGGCTCACGACAAAAAGAGCGCCTCCGACGGTATCGATGCGGTGCTTGTAAACGAGATAGGTTCGTTTGAAATAAAGAAACTTTCTATCTCTGAAATAGAAGAAAGAACGGCGAAGATATTCGCATAAGGAGAAAACCAATGAAAAATACGTTTGGAAATTCTGTATGCCTTACCGTGTTTGGAGAGAGCCACGGCCCGTTTATCGGTGCGGTCCTCGACGGTATTGCTCCCGGAATCGAAGTGGATGAAGAAGCGATAAGACACGCGCTCACGCTCCGCAGACCCGCCGGAAAGATATCCACGGCAAGGCAGGAAAAGGACGAATACGTCATAGCGAGCGGCGTTTTTGAGGGCAAGACCACGGGTACGCCTATCGCAATAATCATTCCCAATGCGGACACGAGAAGCAAGGATTATAAGAAAACATACGGCTTGGCTCGACCGGGTCACGCGGATTTTGCGGCTTACTGCAAATATCACGGATTTGAGGACTTCCGCGGCGGCGGACATTTTTCCGGCAGAGTGACCTCTGCGCTCGTTGCGGCGGGCGCCATTGCGCGCTCGGCTCTTGCAAAAAAAGGAATTCACCTCGGTACGCATATAAAAGAGCTTGCGGGGGTTCCCGACCGCGCGTGGGGCGATTATAAAGCGGATATTGACGACCTTTACACAAAGGTTTTCCCTGCGCTCTCCGCGGACGCGGAAGCAGCGATGCGCACCGAAATAGAAAAAGCTGCCTCCGATGGTGACAGCGTGGGCGGACTTCTTGAAACGGTCATTATCGGTATGCCTGCGGGGGTAGGCGAACCTTACTTTGACTCGTTCGAGAGCGTTATTTCACACATGATGTTCTCTGTTCCCGCCGTAAAAGGTGTGCTTTTCGGAGCGGGAACTGATCTTGCGAGAATGCGCGGAAGCGAAGCGAACGACGCTTTCCGTATGAAGGACGGCAAGGTCTACACCTCCACGAACAACAACGGCGGTGTGAACGGAGGAATTACCAACGGCAACCCCGTCCTCTTTACCACGGTTATAAAACCCACACCCTCGATTTATAAGAAACAGGAAACGATAGATTTCGTTACAAACGAGGAAAAGGACATTTCCATAGAGGGCAGACACGACCCGTGCATCGCCCACCGCGCAAGAATAGTGGTGGACAGCCTCGCGGCTATTGCCGTTTGCGATATGCTTGCGGGAAGATACGGAACGGATTACCTCGGGGAATCCGTTCGGTGAGATCCGCCTGTGGCGGGTTAAGAAAGAAAATCGCGGGGCGATTTTCGATAAATTTTATATCAATGAGGATATTAAAAATGAGATACGGACTTCTCGGAGAAAAACTGCCGCACAGTTTTTCCAAGGAAATACACGAAAAATTAGGAAAATACACATACGAGCTTATTGAGGTTGCGAAAGAGGACTTTGCCTCCTTTGCAGAAAAGCGCGATTTTACCGCTATCAACATCACAATACCTTATAAGCGCGATATCATACCCTATCTTTACTACATGAGCGAACAGGCGGAGAAGATAGGCGCCGTTAACGTTGCTCTCAACAAAGACGGCAAGCTTTACGGATACAACACAGACTTTGTGGGGCTTAAAAATCTTATTTTGCGCGCAGGATTTGATTTTAAAGACGCGGTGGTGCTTATCCTTGGTTCGGGCGGCACGAGCAGAACTGCGCGCGCGGTTGCGGAAGACCTTGGTGCGAAGGTTATAAAATTCGTCGAATGTGAAGCGCATGACGAAGTTATCTCTTATGCGGACGCAGTGAGCGATCACGCAAACGCGGACTTTATCGTGAACACGTCCCCTTGCGGTATGTACCCGCACGTGGACGCAACGCCTTGGGATGGCGTTGACATTAGCTTTAAAAACTTCCCGAACGTAAAGGGCTTTGTAGACGTTATATACAACCCCTTGCGCACAACTCTTGCAAGCAAAGCTCAGCTTGCGGGTATTCCCGCTGTAAACGGGCTTTATATGCTCGTTTCCCAAGCTATCGCGGCGGCAGAGCTTTTCCTCGATGAAAAGATAGACGATTCCGTAACGGAAGAAATATATAAAGACCTGCTCTTGCAGAAGCAGAACATTGTGCTTACGGGTATGCCCGGAAGCGGCAAGAGCACCGTCGGCACGCTCCTTGCCAAAAACTTGGGCAGAGAGTTCATTGACACAGACGAAGAATTTACGAAAAAATACGGCACGCCCGCCGATTATATAAAAGCAAACGGCGAGGCCGCTTTCCGTGACGCGGAAAGCGCCGTTATAAAAGAAATATGCGAGCACACGACGGGAGCGGTCATTTCCACGGGCGGCGGCGCTGTCTTGCGCGAAGAAAATGTTCTTCGACTGCGCCACAACGGCAAGGTCTACTTTATCGACCGCGATATAGACCTCATTGTTCCCACGAGCGACAGACCTCTTTCCTCCGACAGAGAGATGCTTAAAAAGAGATATGAAGAAAGATACGACATTTACACGGGAACATGTGATGTTCATGTTAAGAACGACGCGGCGGCAGAGGACGCAGTAAAAACGATAACGGAGGATTTTACAAAATGAAAATACTCGTTATAAACGGTCCCAACCTCAATATGCTCGGCATACGCGAACCCGATATATATGGTAAAAGCACATACGCCGATCTTTGCGGCATGATAGAAGAATATTGCAAGGAAAAGGGCGTCGAGGTTGAAATTTATCAATCGAACTACGAGGGCGATATCGTTACGAAAATACAAAAGGCTTTCGGAAATACAGACGGCATCGTTATCAACCCCGCGGCATACACGCACACGAGCGTTGCGATACTCGACGCGCTCAAAGCGGTCGCCATCCGCGCGGTAGAGGTGCATATTTCCGACGTTTCCAAGCGCGAGGATTTTAGAGGCGTCAGCTACGTTCGCCAATATTGCGAAAAAACGATTGCGGGACACGGCTTTAACGGTTACTTGGAGGCAATAGACGCGCTCCTTGCCACTCCTGCGGAAAAGAGAATCTGACAATGGACGTAAGAATAGAAAAAAGCCGCGCGCGCGGCAAAATAGCGGCGCCGCCCTCGAAAAGCTTCGCACACAGACTTATCATCTGCGCCGCGCTTGCCGGTGCGGGCAGCGAAGTTCTGGGACTTGCGGGCAGTGAAGATATTCTTGCAACGCTCGATTGTGTTGCCGCTTGCTTCGGAACGAAATACGAGCAGAACGGCGAAGATATAATTTTTCACGAAAGCGACGTTTACGGCGCTCCCAAGGGGAACCTCGTGTGCCGCGAAAGCGGAAGCACAATGCGCTTTTTCATTCCTCTTTGTCTTGTGAAAAATGCGGAATGTAACCTTTACGGCAGCGAAAAGCTGCTCACGCGCCCGCTCACCGTTTACGAAGATATCTGCCGCGAACAGGGAATAACATTTTCCCATGAGGGCGACCATATCCGCGTTTGCGGCCCCTTGAAAGCGGGAAAATTCACCGTTCCCGGAAACATTTCTAGCCAGTTCATAAGCGGACTTATGTTCGCGCTTCCGCTTCTTGAAGGCGACAGCGAGATATGTATTCTCCCGCCGCTTGACAGCAAGCCATACATTGACATTACGGTAAAAGCGCTTGAACGCTTCGGCGTGCGCGCAGAGTGGAAGGACGAGCTCACGCTTTATATAAAAGGTAATCAGAAATATACGCCCTCGAAAGAGCGTGTTGAAGGCGACTTTTCAAACGCCGCGTTCCTTTCCGCGCTTGATCTTTTGGGCGGTGACGTCGAAGTAGACGGCCTTTGCGCGGACAGCGCGCAGGGCGACAAAGCGTATATAGAGCAGTTTAAAGCTCT
>JBGVFW010000234.1:0-2687 GCA_045121315.1 Eubacteriales bacterium | reverse complement strand
TTTTAGCTTTATATCTTCCGTAATATTCGAGATATTTTTCGTCGATTCCCGCTGTTTTAGCAATTTCGGAAATGTGCTTCATTTCGACGGACTGGGCTATTTCAATATCTGTTTTCATCTATATCCTCCGTAAAGATTATTTGAAGTATTTAACAGCAGATCGGAACATACCCATTTCGAATACACCGTCTACGTTCTTGTAAAGGCCGTTACCGATACGTTCTGAGTGACCCATCTTGCCGAATACACGGCCGTCGGGGGAGGTAATACCTTCAACAGCACCGATGGAGTTGTTGGGGTTGAAGAGAATATTGCTTGTGGGGTTGCCGTCAAGATCAACGTACTGTGTTGCGATCTGACCGTTTTCGGCAAGCTTCGCAAGGAGAGCTTCATCGCAGAGGAAGCGTCCTTCACCGTGAGAGATCGGTACTGTGTAAACGTCTCCTACGTTCGTTTCTGCAAGCCAAGGAGATTTGTTGGAAGCAATGCGCGTGCGAACGAGTCTGGACTGGTGTCTGCCGATGGAGTTGAACGTAAGTGTGGGGCAGGATTCATCTGTATCAATTATCTTGCCGTAGGGAACAAGACCGAGTTTGATGAGCGCCTGGAAACCGTTGCAGATACCGCACATAAGGCCATCGCGTTTTTCAAGAAGTTCCGTAACCGCTTCTTTAACAGCCGCGTTTCTGAAGAACGCGGTGATGAACTTACCGCTGCCGTCGGGTTCGTCGCCGCCGGAGAAGCCGCCGGGAACGAAGATTATCTGAGAATCCTTGACCTTGGAGGCAAATTCGTCAACGGAAGAAGCAATAGCGTCTGAGGTGAGGTTTCTTACAACGAAGAGCTCGGCGTTTGCGCCTGCGTCTTCAAGCACGCGGGCTGTGTCGTATTCGCAGTTCGTGCCGGGGAAGATCGGGATAAGAACAGTGGGTTTTGCAACCTTTACCGCGGGAGCAACGCGCTTGTCTGCGCTGTATGCGTAAGCGGTGAGCTCTTTCTTGTCTTCTTTAGCGTTTGTGGGGAATACGGGTTCAAGCTTGTTTTCGTAGATGGAAAGGAGCTCACAGAGGCAAAGCTTTGCGTCGCCGCGAGCGATAGCGCCTTCGTCTGTTGTCTTACCGAGGAGGATAGCGCCTTCGGGAACTGTGCCGTCTGCCATTTCAAGGACGAACGCACCGTAGTTATAGCCGAAAATATCGTCGGCGCTTACACCGTTTTCATATGTGAAGCCTATCTTGTTGCCGAAGCACATCTTCATAACCGCTTCTGCTACGCCGCCGTATGTGGGTGTATAAGCGGCAACTGCTTTTCCTGTGGAGGTAAGAGCGTAAACCTTTGCGAAGAGGTCCATAAGAGATTTTGCGTCGGGCAATTTCTTTTCGTTATATGCGGGTTTAACGAGGTATACGTTGTGACCTGCGCCCTTAAATTCGGGAGAAACGATGTGCTGAACCTTTTCCGTCGTAACAGCGAAGGAAACGAGCGTGGGAGGAACATCGAGAGAGTCAAACGAGCCACTCATGGAGTCCTTACCGCCGATAGCGGCGATGCCGAGGTCGAGCTGTGCGTCGAGCGCACCGAGGAGGGCGGCGAAGGGTTTGCCCCAACGCTTGCCTTCGTTGCGAGGCTTTTCAAAGTATTCCTGGAACGTGAGGTATACGTCCTTATATTCAGCGCCTGTGGCAACGAGTTTTGCAGCGGATTCAACTACTGCAAGGTATGCGCCGTGGTAGGGGCTCTTTTCGGAGATGAAGGGGTTATAACCGTAAGCCATGAGCGAGCAATCGTCCGTGTGACCGTGTTCAAGGGATATTTTATGCGTCATAGCCTGGATAGGTGTGAGCTGGTGCTTGCCGCCGAAGGGCATAAGTACCGTGCCTGCACCGATAGTGGAGTCGAAGCGTTCGGAAAGACCGCGTTTGGAGCAAACGTTGAGGTCGCCTGCGAGCGCTTTATATTTTTCGGCGAAATCGCCGCTTGTGTCTTTTGCAAAATCCTTAGGTGCTTCGGGAGCGACGTTCGTGTGTTTTTCCGCACCGTTGGAGTTGAGGAACTCGCGTGAGATATCGACAATCTTCTTGCCGTTCCACGTCATTGTAAGTCTGGGTTCGGCAGTAACCGTTGCAACAACGGTTGCTTCAAGGTTTTCTTTTGCCGCCAGAGCAAGGAATTTTTCAACGTCTTTGGGTTCAACCGCAACAGCCATTCTTTCCTGAGATTCGCTTATTGCAAGTTCTGTGCCGTCAAGACCTTCGTATTTCTTGGGAACTGCGTTAAGGTCAATAGCAAGACCGTCTGCAATTTCGCCGATAGCAACGGAAACACCGCCCGCACCGAAGTCGTTACATCTCTTGATGAGAAGGGAAGCTTCGGGGTTGCGGAAAAGTCGTTGCAATTTGCGTTCTTCGGGAGCGTTACCTTTCTGAACTTCCGCGCCGCAGGTTTCAAGGGAGGTTGCCGTGTGCGACTTGGAGGAACCCGTAGCGCCGCCGCAGCCGTCGCGTCCTGTTCTGCCGCCGAGGAGGATAACAACGTCGCCGGGGTCGGGACATTCGCGGCGAACGTTTGCTTGGGGAGCCGCCGCGATAACCGCGCCTATCTCCATTCGTTTTGCCGCGTATCCGGGGTGATAAATTTCGTCAACTTCGCCTGTTGCAAGACCGATCTGGTTACCGTAGGAGGAATAA
>JBGVFW010000233.1:0-2803 GCA_045121315.1 Eubacteriales bacterium | reverse complement strand
CTCGCCCGTGAGCGAGGAGAAAGGAATGATGTCTATCTTCTTTCCCGCTTCAGGCGGGTTGAGAAGAGGGTCCTCGGAAAGAGCGGCGAGGTGCTCGGCTCTTTCCGTTTTGTTGAGTTTATCGCATTTCGTTGCCGCTATGATATAGGGGATACCCGAACGGTTCATAAAATCGAACATCATGCGGTCGTCCGCCGTAGCGCCCGCTTTGAGGTCTACGAGCTGAACGATGAGCTCCGGCGTGTTGCGGCGCAGATACGTATCCGTAAGGCCGGAAAATTTTCTCTGTTCCTCCGCAGTGCGCTTCGCATAGCCGTAGCCGGGAAGATCGACAAGGTATATTTTTTTATCTATCTTATAAAAATTTATTGTTATCGTCTTACCCGGCGCGGAGCTGACGCGCGCAAAACTTTTTCTGCCCAGCACCGTATTTATAAGCGAACTTTTACCCACGTTGGAACGCCCCGAAAGAGCGATCTCAGGAAGATCATCGGCGGGAAACTGAGAGGGCAAGCCCGCCGTCATGGAAAGTACGACGTTTTGTGTGTTCAGCATTTTATTTTTTCCTTAATTTCTAAATTTATCTTGCATCTCTTCGGCATGGTGCGCTTGTCGTACCGTTTTCAGGCAGACAGATCGCGTCCTCAGATGCGCTTTTTCTGTTAAAAGGGTCTTCGGCAAGGGCTATGGAAAGCGCCTGTGCTACATTGGATACGGCAATGATGCGAACATTTGATTTAACCTCGTCCGCGATCTCTTCCATATCAGCTTCGTTCTCCTTGGGGATAAGTATAGTCTTAATGCCCGCAAGATACGCCGCCATGGTCTTTTCACGCAAGCCGCCGATAGCCGTCACTCTGCCGTGGAGCGTGATCTCGCCTGTCATGGAAACGTCCCTGCGGCAAGGTATGCCCGTGAGCTCGCTTACAAGAGAGGTGGTTATAGCCGTACCGGCAGAGGGGCCGTCCTTGGGAACTGCGCCCTCGGGGAAATGGATATGTATATCCTTTGTTTTATAGAAATCGGGATCTACACCAAGCTCTTTTGCGTGTGCGCGAATATAGCTTACCGCGGCACGTGCAGATTCTTTCATAACATCGCCGAGCGAACCTGTAAGCTCAAGCTTGCCCGTGCCGTCCATTACAACAGATTCAATGCGAAGGAGCGAACCGCCGACCTCTGTCCACGCCATGCCCTGAGAGGTGCCGACTTCGTCGAAATCGTAAACCTTTTCGGGAATTATCTTGGAAACGCCGACGAAATCCACCAAATTCTTTTTCGTAACGTGAACGCTCTTTTCCCCGTCAAAGGAGATAAGCTTCGCTGCTTTGCGGCAGCATCTGGCGACAAGTCTTTCAAGCCCTCTCACGCCGCTCTCGCGCGTGTAACGGTCGATAAGAGCATACACCGCTTCGTCGTCGATAGCAAACATTCTGCCCTTAAGACCGTGGCGCTTCTTCTGCTTGGGAATAAGGTGATTGCGCGCGATAGAGAATTTCTCCTGTCTTGTGTAGCTCTTAAGCTCAATGACCTCCATACGGTCGAGCAAGGGGCGGGATATCGTGTCGAGACTGTTCGCCGTGGCAATGAACATGCAACGTGAAAGATCTACGGGCATCTCCACGAAATGGTCGCGGAAGGTGCGGTTCTGTTCGCCGTCGAGCACCTCAAGCATAGCGCTCGCAGGGTCGCCGCGGGAATCGCTCGCCATTTTGTCTATTTCGTCAAGCAAGATGAGCGGGTTGTTTGAGTCCGCTTGGCAAAGCGCCTGTATAATTCTGCCGGGCATGGAGCCTACGTACGTTTTTCTGTGACCGCGTATATCCGCTTCATCTCTTACGCCGCCCAAGGAAACGCGAACGTATTTGCGTTTCGTGGCGCGGGCGATAGACGCGGCGATAGAGGTCTTACCAGTTCCGGGAGGGCCAACAAGGCAAATCACCTGGTTTTTAAGCTCCGGGTTGAGCTTTATCGCGGACATATATTCCACGATTCTTTCTTTTACCTTTTCAAGACCGTCGTGGTCTTCGTCGAGTATCTTCTGAACCATCTGAACGTCGCTGCGTTCTTTTGTGGATTTAGACCACGGAATTTCAAGGCACGCTTCTATATAGTTGCGAAGCACCACGTTGTCGGCAGAGCCGACGGGCGTGCGCTGGAGCTTCTTTATTTCGCGGTCAAGCCTTTCCGCAACCTCTTTGGGCAGTTTCGCTTCCGCTATCTTCTTTTTGTATTCGACAACGTCGTCATCAAGATCGTCATCCTCTCCGAGTTCTTCGCGAATAACCTTCATCTGTTCGCGCAAATAGTAGTCGCGCTGGTTACGATCCATATTTTCGCGCACTTCCATTTGTATCTTGGCTTCCACAGAAAGAATTTCTTTTTCTTTTTCAAGAATTATAAGGAGCTTTTTAAGTCTTGCGATCGGATCGAATTCTTCAAGCAAAGCCTGCTTATCGTGGATATCCGAAACAATGTTGGAAGCGGTGAAATCGCAAACCGCGGTGGGGTCTTCCAGCGAGCTGAGAACCAGCCACAGCTCCTTCGAAAACTTCGGCAGAAGTTTTACAAAATCGCCAAGCACGCGGCGCACGTCGCGCACAAGCGCTTCGCCGTTTACGCCGCCGTTGTCCGCTGTCATAACGTTTTTTTCAACGACCGTCGCCGTGAGGTATTTGTCAAAAGTTATTTCCTCCGCCGTCGCGCGGGAGAGAGGTTCAAGAACAACGTGGAAAGCGTTGCTTTGGCTTTTTACAAGCTGTTTTATTTTCGCTATTGTTCCCACCTTGTAGCAGTCCCTCTG
>JBGVFW010000232.1:0-5110 GCA_045121315.1 Eubacteriales bacterium | reverse complement strand
TTATAGAACCTGACGTAGATAGACTTGTTGAAACAAACACCATTGCCGGAAGTAAGCTTAAACAGATTGCGTTTGATAAAGCAATAGTGCGCCAGCTTCATGACACCCTATATGCAGAAAGATTGAGAAAATATCAAAAAGATCACTTTCTTGACGAAGATGACTTTTCGTTCTCGGAACAAAATCTTGCAAATCATTTCAGAGGAGAACGCGGCAATGTTAAACTTTATATTATTAATAGCCAAAAAAATGCCATCACTCGTAATCCCGAAAACAAGCTACAGTCATACATAAATTTTGATGGGCGTGGAACCTCTCTCCCACTTTCATATAGCACCTTCGAGAAAACATTGTTATCTGCATTTGTTAATGCAAAAACCATTCTTAGTAGCCCTATAAATTTCAAAATGGATGAAGGTCTCAATCCAAGAATACTCGAGAAAGAACAACTCGTATTACTTTGTAATATCATCGCGGAAGAATTACTCATAGGTAAATATGATGTTGAAGTAGGCACAAACAAAATCGAAAACAAAATTGCCACCGGTGTTGGAAACACAATCACGGATGATCATCTGATTGCGTGTCGTTTGTTCAAAGAAGAAATAATGTATAACTGGATCCAGTATATAAAATTACTGGTAAAGAATCATTTTGCATATACAGGGGCTATGTATGATGATGAAAATCTTTTCCAACAGAAATTACCATCTCAGCTTTGGGAAAATATTAAGACTTTCTTGGAAAATCTAAGAAACCTTCCAGTTTGGAAAGATCGCAGTATGTCTGCAACAATTTTTGGCGGAAAGAACAATCATGATTTCTGGAAAGTTACATTTTCTTCTGGCAAAACTCCGGACGGAACTCCCGTGCTCGCTGTGCCCTTGAATGTGGCTGATATGATAAAAAAGTCTTTCACTAACGAATGATGAACCACCAACAATAGGAGAAATATAATGGCAGAAAAGATTACAGCCAACATTGGCTTTGAAAAGAAAATTTGGGATGCAGCTTGCGTATTGCGCGGCAATATGGATGCTTCCGAATATAAAAGTGTTGTTCTTGGATTGATATTTCTTAAATACATTTCTGATCGTTTTGACGAAAAGTATCAGGCACTTGTTGCTGAGGGAGATGGTTTTGAAGAAGACGTTGACGAATACACATCCGAAGGTATCTTCTTCGTTCCGGCAAATGCGCGCTGGAATGTAATTGCGTCCCAAGCACACACTCCCGAAATAGGAACAGTGATTGATGAAGCAATGCGTTCCATTGAAAAAGAAAACAAACGTTTGAAAGATATTCTTCCCAAGAATTTTGCACGTCCAGAACTCGATAAGCGCAGATTGGGAGAGGTCGTGGATCTGTTCACAAACATTCAGATGATAGAACAAGGTAGCGAAAAGGATATTCTCGGTCGCACGTATGAATACTGTCTTTCTAAGTTTGCAGAACAGGAAGGAAAGTTAGCCGGTGAGTTCTATACGCCGTCTTGTGTAGTTCGCACCCTTGTGGAAGTATTGCAGCCTTATCATGGTAGAGTATACGACCCCTGCTGCGGATCTGGTGGTATGTTCGTTCAATCTGCAAAGTTTATAGAAAATCATAGCGGAAATATTAATGATATTTCTGTATATGGTCAGGACTCTAACCCTACCACTTGGAAAATGGCGCAGATGAATCTTGCTATCCGCGGTATTGACGCCGACCTTGGAAAATACAATGCGGATACTTTCTTCAACGATTGCCATCCTACGATGCGTGCTGACTATATTATGGCTAATCCTCCTTTCAACCTTTCGGATTGGGGTGCCGATAAACTCGCAGATGATGTTCGTTGGCAGTACGGTTTGCCTCCTGCAGGTAATGCTAACTTTGCATGGCTTCAGCATATGATCTACCATCTTGCTCCTAACGGAAAAATCGGCATGGTGCTTGCAAACGGTTCACTTTCTTCACAAAGCGGCGGCGAGGGTGATATTAGAAAAAATATAATTAACGCTGATTTGGTAGAGTGCATTGTTGCGATGCCGACGCAGTTGTTCTATACAACGCAGATTCCGGTGTCACTTTGGTTCCTATCAAAAAACAAAAAACAAAAGGGAAAAACTCTTTTCATCGATGCCCGTAAAATGGGTGTAATGGTTACACGAAAGCTTCGTGAGCTCACAGATGGTAGCGAAGATCCCAAGAAGAATGATATTGGGAAAATAGCTGATACGTATAAGGCGTTCGTCGAAGGGACACTTGAAGATGAAAAAGGATTCTGTGCTGTTGTAACTACAGAAGAAATTGCAAAACAAGATTATATTCTTACTCCTGGTCGTTATGTTGGTATCGAGGAACAGGAAGAAGACGGTGAACCCTTCGAAGAAAAGATGACCAGATTGACGGGCGAGCTGGCAGAGCTTTTCAAACAGTCGCATTCACTGGAAGCGGAAATAAGAGAAAAGCTGGAGGCAATCGGTTATGGCATTTGAGTGGACAACCATTCGTGCTGCTGATTTTATCGAGTTCAATCCTCGATTGAGCATAAAGAAAAATGCCATTGCTACTAAGGTGGCAATGGATAAATTGCAGCCGTTTACAAAAAGAATTCCTGCAACCGAGCTGGCAGAATTCGCTGGCGGATCAAAGTTCTGCAATGGCGATACCATAATGGCGCGGATTACGCCCTGCCTTGAAAATGGCAAAACCGCATTTGTGGATATTCTCCAAGACGGAGAGGTCGGATTTGGCTCTACTGAGTTTATAGTAATGAGAGCCAGAGATGGCATCAGTGATCCGCAGTTTATTTACTATCTTGCTACCAGCCCCGCCTTCCGAAATGTCGCCATTAAGTCAATGGTTGGATCATCGGGACGGCAGCGCGTACAGCAAGGAGTTTTGGACGACTTGGAACTGGTTGTTCCCCCGCTGGAGGAACAGCAAAAAATTGGCGCATTTCTTGCCTTGTTTGATGAGAAAATCGCGCTCAATAATAAGATAAACGATAATTTACAGGAGCAAGCGCAGACCTTGTTCGCGGAGCGTTTTTGCCTGCGGAATGGCGATTCTGTCCCAGAGGGCTGGTCTCTTGTGTCGCTGGGTGATGTCGCGGTTATATCCAACAAGAGCTTCAACCCTTTGAAGCAGCCAGAAACTTTGCTGGAACATTACAGCATTCCCGCCTTTGACGAAACGCGGTATCCTGTTTTTGAATTATCGACCGAAATTAAGAGCAATAAGTTTATCGTCGACTCGGATTGCTTTATGATTTCTAAACTCAATCCGACAACGAAGCGCGTATGGCGTCCGTATTGCATGACGGAAAACGCTGTAGGCTCGACCGAGTTCATCGTGTATAAAGCAAAGGATCGCGAACTGACCGATTTCCTATATTCGCTGATCGATAGCGCATCGTTTTCCGATTTTATGTGCAGCCATGTTACTGGATCGACGGGCAGCCGCCAGCGCACAACACCGTCGGATACTCTGCAGTACCAATTCTATATGCCTACAGCAGATGAGATTGCGGATTTTTCTGCTGTGGTCGCACCAATGTACGCTCAAATCCGCATAAACGCACTGGAAAGCGCCCGCTTGAAGAGACTACGCGATTCGCTGCTCCCGCGCCTTATGAGCGGGGACATTGATGTTTCCGAGGTTAGCATTTAAGCCGCTAAATTATCGTTTATCTTATTGTTAAGCTCGATTTTATCATCGATTGCTGCAAGCGTCGCTGCGATGGCATCCTGTGTTTTCTTATCGGGTATACCAACGATCAGCGTTGCAAATGTGTCGCGAGTTATAGTATCAAAAACTGATCCGTGAGTCATCAGTTTCAACTTACTGATACTGTTTTTCAGCAAGTAATAGAGAAATGTGCTATTGATGCCATCTTTGGCTCGGATACCATAACATGACTGATTAAATGCCATCGGAAACGGTATCATTGCCATCTCACCGACAGTGCCTCTGGCCGAAATGATGATGTCATCCTTCTGTAGCAGTTTGGTTGAGCTGTTATTCAATCCTGCCTCGGTGATGTGCTTTTCAGTCGAATATACATGGCGGTAGTCATTGTTGAAATCCTTTACGGAAAGCCACGGGATATCACCGTCCCAATACTCTGCGACGGAAGTCTTAGGAGTGCCACCGCCAATTAGGTCGATGCACTCAATAATAGGGATTTGTTTCCATTCAGATGCCATACCCAATCGCCCCCAATTTCTGCCGGATTTCTTCTTCCAGCGCACGGGACTGTGCAAACAATTCAGAAAGTTCCCCAGTCAGTCTGGTCATCTTTTCTTCGAAGGGCTCGCCATCATCTTCCTGCTCCTCAATACCAACATAGCGTCCGGGGGTGAGGATGTAGTCCTGCTTGGCGATTCCTTCTGTATCCACTACGGCGCAGAAGCCCTTCTGATCCTCCAGCGTACCGTCAATATACGCCTTATATGTGTCCGCGATTTTTGCAATGTCCGCGTCGGTCAATTCGCGCAGCTTGCGGGTAACCATGGTACCGAGCTTGCGGGCATCGATAAAGACCGTCTTTCCGGGCTGCTTCTTATTCTTGGCAAGGAACCACAGGGATACCGGAATCTGCGTTGTATAGAAAAGCTGGGTCGGCATGGCAACGATGCATTCCACCAAATCCGCATTCACAATGTTCTTACGGATTTCGCCTTCGCCGCCACTCTGGGAGGAAAGCGCACCGTTTGCCAAAACCATGCCGATTTTGCCGTTGGGTGCCAGATGGTAGATCATGTGCTGCAGCCACGCAAAGTTTGCATTGCTTGCAGGAGGCAGACCATATTGCCAACGCACATCGTCTTTCAGCTTATCCGCGCCCCAGCCGGAGAGGTTAAAGGGCGGGTTTGCCATGATGTAGTCTGCACGGAGGGTCGGATGGCAATCATTGAAGAAGGTATCCGCATTATAGCTGCCGAGGTTGGCTTCGATGCCACGGATGGCAAGGTTCATCTGTGCCATCTTCCATGTGGTAGGGTTAGAGTCCTGTCCAAACACAGAAATGTTGTTGATGTTACCGCTGTGGTTTTCAATAAACTTCGCACTTTGGACGAACATACCGCCGGAGCCGCAGCAGGGGTCGTAAACACGGCCATTG
>JBGVFW010000231.1:0-3141 GCA_045121315.1 Eubacteriales bacterium | reverse complement strand
GAGCATATCTTTACGTCTGTCGCCAAAGCCGGGAGCTTTAACTGCTACGCAAGTGAATGTGCCACGGAGCTTGTTGAGAATGAGCGTTGTGAGGGCTTCGCCTTCGATGTCTTCCGCAACGATAACAAGCTTCTTGCCGGACTGAACGATCTGCTCGAGAAGGGGAAGGAGTTCCTGAATATTGGAGATTTTTTTATCTGTGATAAGAACGAGAGCGTCGTCGATAACTGCTTCCATCTTGTCTGTATCTGTTACCATGTAGGGGGAGATATATCCGCGGTCGAACTGCATACCTTCAACAGCTTCGCAGTATGTTTCAGCGGATTTGGATTCTTCAACCGTGATAACGCCGTCGGAAGTAACTTTTTCCATAGCGTCTGCGATGAGGTGACCGATAACTTCGTCAGCGGCAGAGATAGAACCAACGCGTGCGATGTCTTCAGAGCCGTTTACTTTTCTGGAATTCTTAACGAGGCTTTCAACGGCGCGGTCAACAGCCTTCTGGATACCTTTTCTGAGGACCATGGGGTTAGCGCCGGCTGTAACGTTCTTCATACCTTCGCGAATGATAGCCTGAGCGAGAAGAGTAGCTGTCGTTGTACCATCGCCTGCTGCGTCGTTCGTTCTTGTAGCAACCTCGCGGACGAGGGAAGCACCCATGTTTTCCATCGGGTCTTCAAGTTCGATCTCTTTTGCGATTGTTACGCCGTCGTTTGTGATAAGGGGAGCGCCGTATTTTTTATCGAGCACTACGTTTCTGCCTTTAGGGCCGAGTGTAATTTTAACTGTGTCGGCAAGCTTGTCGATGCCGCGTTCGAGAGCGGAGCGGGCGTCCATGCCGTAAGCAATTTCTTTTGCCATTGTTCTTTTCCTCCGAAAAATATTTGTAGATTAAAGATTATTCAACGATTGCAAGGATATCGTCTGCGCGAACGACGATGTATTCGTCGCTGCCGAGCTTAACTTCCGTGCCTGCGTATTTGCTTGCGATAACTTTATCGCCAACCTTGATGTCAAGAGCTATGCGTTTGCCTGTTTCAGCGTTATATGCGCCGGGGCCTACTGCGACAACTTCTGCTGTCTGCGGTTTTTCCTTTGCGCTTCCCGCAAGGATAATGCCGCCTTTTGTTGTTTCTTCCGCTTCGAGCATTTTGAGCACAACGCGGTCGGAAAGGGGTTTAAGTGTCATAAAAAGACCTCCATTTATATTTTGAAAAATTTTTGTCATTGTTTTTTTTGGCACTCTAAAAGGTTGAGTGCTAAATTGTCTATTATTTTACATAACATTGGGGCAAAAATCAATAGATATTTTCATTGTTAACAGATTGTTCACAATTATTAAAATCTTACTGCAAATTAAGACACAGAAAGTACAAGATGTAATTTTTTTCGGGACAGGCGCATATGCTTTACTATCTTGAAACGGGGTGATGTTTTGGACTTTTTCTCGGCTTTACAGCTTGTTCTCTCTCTGCTTATTTTTTGCGGAGGCTTGTTTTTTACCTTTTATTTAAAGGGATTTTTCTTTTTGCACCCGATAAAGACCCTGCGCGAAATGTTCCGCAGAAGGGATAAAGGGGGAATATCGCCGCTGCGCGCACTTTCCGCCTCTCTTTCGGGGACTCTCGGCGTGGGCAACATCGTGGGCGTTGCCGTGGCGATGATTGTCGGCGGGGCGGGCGCGGTCTTTTGGATATGGATAAGCGCTCTTGTTTCGATGGTGCTTAAATATTGCGAGATCACACTCGGTGTAAAATATCGCAAAAAAAGCGCCGCGGGGTTTGACGGTGGCCCGATGTTTTATATGGAAAAAGGCGTGGGTGGCAAATTCGGCAAATTTTGCGGCGCAGTCTTCGCTGCGGCGGGCGTGGTTTCCTCGTTTGCTATGGGAAACATCGTGCAGACGAGCGCGGCAAGCGACACCGCGAACATTATTTTCGGCGCGAACGAATTTATTTTTGGGGCTGTTTTCGCTGTTATTATCGGACTTGTTATATTCGGCGGGTTTGATCGCATCTCACGCGTGACGAGCGTTGTTCTGCCAATAATGAGCGCGGTATACCTGCTTCTTTCGCTTGCCGTGATAATACTCAATACGGGGCTTATACCTTCGCTTTTTACAAGGATTTTTGAGGAAGCGTTTGAGTTTGAAAGCGCGTTCGGCGGCGTGTTGGGATTTTTACTCTCCAAAAACGTGTCCGAAGGCGTGGCTAAGGGAACATTTTCGCACGAATCGGGCAGCGGTACCGCCCCCATGGCGCACGCAAACGCGCAGACGGACACGCCTGCGCGGCAGGGTCTTTTGGGACTTTTCGAAGTTTTTGCAGATACGATAGTCATATGCACGCTTACCGCCTTCGTCCTCCTTGTCGCTTGGGAAAAGGGGTCAGAGTGCGACAATGGCATGGAGCTTGTGCTTTCCGCTTTCGGAAACGAGATAGGCGCGTGGGCGGAATACGTCATAGGTGCGTCGATATTGGCTTTCGCTTTTTCAACGGTGATATGCTGGGCGTTTTACGGCAAGCTTTGCCTTTCCTACCTCACAAAATCGCGGAAAGCGCCGGTATTTTACATTATAATTTATCTTGCGCTTATCGCGTTCGGCACGCTTCTCTCGCAGGAAGCCGTGTGGCACACGGCTGACTTCGGCGTGGCTTTGATGACAGCGCTGAATTTGCCCGCGCTCCTGCTTTTGCGCAAAGAGATAAAGCGGGAAACGGAAGTCCTGTTTTGAAATTTATTTTTTGAGCTTGCCCAGCACTTTACCAAAGCAAACTATCTGGTTAAATTCCGAAAGTTTTATATCATTATAGGCAGGATTGAGGGAAATGAGTCTGTCCACGCCGAACTTTTTAACAAAACTTTCACCGTCAACCGAGAAAATGCCGAATTCACCCTCGTCAACGCTTTCAGCGCTCTTTATAAGAAGGATATCTCCGCTTGAAAATTTAGGGATCATACTGTCGCCGTAAACCTTAATGGCAAAATCGGCTTCGTCTGTGGCGGGCGTAGAATATATGGAGATATTTGTGTAATCCGACGAAGAAAGATACGAGCCTGTGCCTGCGGAAGCGGCGATATTGTAGAGCTTTATAGTGCGTGTTTTGGGCAAGTCGAGAGAGTACGTAGCCATGGCCTGTT
>JBGVFW010000230.1:0-3396 GCA_045121315.1 Eubacteriales bacterium | reverse complement strand
AAGTCCTCTTTATATAAAACACGCAGTTCATAACCGCAATCAAGTTCTTTTAACTTAGTTACGTCCGGCAGAAAATACTCCGCCATAAAGCAGACCTTCAAATCAAACGGAGCGAGCAAATCGTTGAGCATATTGATTTGCGGCGTTTCAAAACAATGGTACGCATCAAATTTGTTAATGTATTCCGATACGGCTGATTTTGTCCGTTCGCTCACCTGCGCCACAATGTTGTTGCCATAGGACACGAGGTCACATTCCAGCGGCAACGGAACATATTTCCTTGCTTTGGCGTTTGGTTTTGAAATCGTCACAACATTCTGTTCGGATATAAAATCTTCCGGTTTGCAGTTGCAGTCATACGCCGACTGTTGCAGCGCGATTTCCAAAATCTCTTTATTTGTCATTTCTTCACCAAATCGTTATCAATGAACTCCCTATACGGCTTGCGGCTATACACGCTGTCGGGATTGTTTTTATACCACTCAAATTCTTCCTGCAACCCCTGCGCAAGAGGAACGGTATCGGGCATCAGCGCGTTTTGCCTGCTGACGTCAAGCACATATTCATAATCGTAAAAGCAGAAGTAATCTCTCTGCGGAACAGCTTTTCCCACGCTGACAAACTCGGCGGTTTTTCCGACTGCCTTATAGCACAACGCTACCCATTCTTTGACGGTCACGATAGCCTTATTGCCGACATTGAAAATGTGATTTTCGGGGTGCTTGTTTATCAGGATTTCAACGAAACGGCAGAGGTCGGCAACATGGAAGAATTGCAGCTTCATATCGCCGTTTTGCGGAAGATAGAACGGTCTGTCCTGCATGGCGCAGTCAAACGGAAACGCTTCACGGTAGAGGTTCTCGTATATGCCGTAAAAATACGGCGGACGGAGAATGTAGGCGTTCGGCACGTTCGCCTGCAAATACCGCTCCGCTTTCAGCTTGTTCATGCCGTAATCGCCCCAAACGGAATTATAGCCGCAGGGCTGTTCCTCGGCAAAGGGCTGCGGATTGGTTTCGGGATAGACAGCGCTCGAGCTGATGAAAATGTAATCAGCAAAGCTAACGCCTGCATCAAGCAGCGTTTTGATATGCTCTTCCGTGTAAGCGGTGACGTCGAGGATCAGGTCAAAACGCTTGCCGCTGAGCCTGTCGCCCAAAGCTGTCCTGTCGCAGTTGATATGCGTAACGCCGTTCACCTGCGGTCGGCTGCCGCGGTTGATGACCGTCACATCGTTGCCCTTTGAAACAAAATATTCCGCCGCAAATTTGCTGACAAAGGTCGTACCGCCTGTAATAAGTATTTTCATAGCTGCTCCTTTCAAACGTAAGCCCGTATTCCTGCAAAACAATTCTACCACAAATCCGTCATACCGGCAACCGTATTTTATATTGCAGGGGGAAAGCGCTGCGAAAGACCCATTCGCTTAAATAATTTGAAAATTTTTGAAAAGGGACAGAATTTTGTCCCTATATTGTCACACTCTGTCTGCTATACTGTTTACAGACAAACAGAAAAGAGGTGTGGACAACATGACAAATACCTTCTCCAACCGTCAAAAATACACGATCCGCCAAAGTGCCGTGACAAAAAATGAAAAGGGTATGCGCACGCAGCTCAAAGCCATGGCAATCGTGCTCACCATCGCATTTGCCGTGGCGGCAGGTGCGGCCGTCTGGGTGTCCGCACTGGTCAAAAACCGCGGCGCCGAGAGCCACGTGTCCGCACTGCCCGTTGCAGTCAATGCAGGCAGCAACAACACCGCACCGGCAGTCACGCAGACAGCCGCAGCTGCCGGAACAACTGTCACGATCTTTCAGAGCAACGGCAAGAGCGGCAACGGCTATGACTGGACATACAGCGCCGATTCGGGCTGTGCCAAAATCACCTGTGACTACGACTTCGGCAAAGAGCTCTACACCTTCGCGGCGTCCGGCGTCACACCCGGAACCGACCATGTTGAGCTGATGTACAAGGACAGCAACGACAAATGGCAAACCGTTTCGCTCACCCTCAACGTTGACAACAGCCTCAACACCACGATCAGCTAATTCCTGTTATTTATCTATATCTCCTTGAAACGGAGCCGGCACCCGCCGGCTCTTGTTCTCTGCATAATAAATCAAAGCAAACCCCAAAATTTTTGGGCATATTGCAGAAATATAAAATAACACAGAAGCTAAATAAAATAGCGTTGAACTCACTTTATACTCTTTATGTTTTTTCATTACGATTCACCTCATCTTAGAATTCTTTCAATAATTCTTTACGTTTTTCATCATACTCTTCCTTTGTTATCAAACGCTGTTCATACAAAGAATTTAGTTTCAGTAACTTTGCCTCGATATCCTCTCCGTCATCAGCTCTTTCTATGATTTCCATACCATCTTCAATAATGATTTCGTGCGTTGCTACACCTTCATCTGAAAATCCGTTTTTATAATGAGTAAATGCTATAATAACTAAGCTATCAAAAAGCAAATATATCGCGGGATAGAGCAGTTCGGTAGCTCGTCGGGCTCATAACCCGAAGGTCGTTGGTTCAAATCCTTCTCCCGCAACCAAGTTACCAAGGCGGCGATTTGAGTGACACTAGGTCGCTTGAACCGCCGTTCTTGGCATTTAGTCTTATAGGATATATTAACTGTAAACCGCGCCGATTGGGTATTTTTCAGAGCGGCAAACAGGTAATAATATAGGTTGATCTACAAATGTAGATGCATGATGTATGAAGATGATAAAGTTCTTTCCTACGTATTCGACCGAAACTCTCGCAACGGTCTTGAGAGGCTAACGCAATACTGCGATTTATTAGCTTTACATACCGATGTACCGACGTGTCGCGTACACAAGTATTTACTCAGGCGTGTATTTCAGCAGGGTTGTCCTTTCACAAGTGCGATAAAGTAGCGACAACTGGTACTTGTCGGCTCGCTTTCATTCGTTCCACAATGTTATCACAACATGGTGTTAGGAAATTACAGGTCACGGCGCAGCTGTTATATGGCAGATAGTGTAATTGAATCTTTATTCTTCGACGGACTATTCAATTTGTAGACAGATAAAAACCCGCGTCGTTGCCCGTCAAAAGGCACAAACACAGGTTCAGCTTAGACCTATTTCAAGCATAGCTTGAAAAACCTAAACGTCACCAAGCATTGCGAGTGCTTTCTGACGGGTCGGCAGATCGGTTGCCGTCGGTCTGCCGACTATGGATTAGGTTTGAATCCATCAAACCTCATTATATATCTAATAGTTAAGATTGTCAATTGATTTTGATAATCTTTATTTTTTTGCCCGGAAACTTCCAACAGAAGAAAAAAACGCAAGTGGACAAATTGTCCACTCCCCTATTCCAAAGCAAAATATGGCTGCTGACAGTTCAAGTGGACAAAT
>JBGVFW010000229.1:0-5602 GCA_045121315.1 Eubacteriales bacterium | reverse complement strand
AAAGTCCACACGGGCGACTTCGCGTTCCTCGATTCCGAATTTCCCGTTGCAGGCACAAAAGGAGAAACAAGAAAACTTTGGGACACTCTCATGGCAACAGTCGATTACAGCGGTAAGATTTCCGTCGGCGCACACGGCCTTCCCCTACTTGATCGCGCGGACTGGAACGACGCGCTCAAGCTCGACGACAACTGGATCGACGGTCCTACGAAAGAAAAACTCTACGCAAAACAGCTTGAGGAAACAGGCGCCCCCTACGGCACGAAGTTCGAAAACAGCTTCTGCGAAAGCGTTATGAACGCCTTCCTTCTCAAAATCGCATACGATAACCTCTATGAGCTCGCCGTTGCCACAGGCAGAGATGGATATGCAAAAGACCTTTCCGCACGCGCCAAAGACCTCGAAGAAAAGATACAAGTTTCCGCTTGGAAAGATAACTTTTTCGCGCGAGCACTTATCAACCACGGCGAATATACATACCTCGGCGCGAAGGGAGACGGTCTTGGCACAGATAAAATGAAAGACGGCTCTTACTTCCTCAACTCCTTCTCTTGGGCGCTTCTTGCAAACGTCGCAACAGAGGACGAGATACGCACGATGCTCGATACTATAAGAGATAACCTCACCACGGAATACGGTCCTATCCTCTGCACGCAGTGCGACCTTGAAAGAGTTGCAACGGGTACTGCCACGGGTCTTTACTTCCGCGGCGACAGAGAAAACGGCGGCGTATTCAAGCATGCGGCTATGATGGCAGCGGTTGCTTCCCTTAAGCAGGCAAAGAAAGTCAAAGACGAAAGCATCGCGACAGACCTTTTGCGCCTCGGTTACGGTATCCTTGAAAACGTTCTTCCTTACAAAACGATGAAGAACCCCTTTATCGCAAAAGGCAATCCCCGTTTCTGCACGCAGTATACAAACTCCATAACTGGCGAAAACGTTGGACCTATGCTCTCCGGTACGGCAAGTTGGCTCACTCTTGCAATATTTGAAATGCTCGGCATTTCTTACACGGCAGACGGCATCGAGCTTTCTCCCATGCTCCCCGAAGGTACGGAAGAGATCAAGTACACTATCACTAAAGGCGCGGTTTATAATATAACCGTTACCAAGAAAGCAGGCTTTGCCCGCATTACTGAAAACTCAAAATGCACGTTCGACGGCAAGAAATGTGACAACACGTTCCCGATGCTCGAAAGCGGCATACATGAGATAGTGATCGCACTTTAACTTACATTCCTTTCGAAGAAATGTAAGCAAAAGAACTTTACTAAAAATAGATATATTAAATGTGAAAAGAGAGTCTGTCCATGTGGAAAGGCTCTCAACGAAAGGAACACTATGATTTTCGATACACTCGCTCACATTGAATCATACAAAGGTATACACGAAGGCGTATACAAAGGGCTTTGCCTTTTGCGCGATACGGATTTTTCCGCTCTCGAAGATAAAAAGCACTACGAAGTTGACGGAGAAAACCTCTACTTCTTCCTTTCAAGCTACGAAACTAAGCTTGTAAACGACACACCGGAAGCTCACGTTAAATACATCGACATTCAGTGCCTTCTCTCAGGCAAGGAGCACATGAACGTCGGCGTTCTCGAAGAAATGACGGACGAGGTGGAGGAACGTCGCGGCTCGGACATTAGATTCTATCACGGTCCCACGGACACGATAACGCTCACTCCCGGCAAATTCGCTGTTCTTTTCCCCGGAGACGCTCACGCGCCAAACATCGCGGCGGGTACACCCACGGAGTGCCGCAAAGTTGTTGTAAAGGTTAAAGTTTAAACGGAATATATAAAGCGTTCAAACGCTTTACCCTCTGCCACCACTCTTTGGGAAAAGGTACGCTTTTTTGAACAAGCAATTTCGCACTAATTGCGCGCAATTTCCTATGTTATAAAAAACGGACACACCTAATCCGTCATCTTTCGGTTTACACCTTTTCAAAATGCGAAGGCTTGCTTCGCTCCGTTGAATACATAAAAAACGCCCCCTTTTCGTGGTGCGTTTTTTATGTATTCATATCTTATCAATATCAAAATCAGCATCAAAATCAGCGAACACGGGGTAATGGTCAGAAAAATATATTCCGTCATGACATTCGTCCCAAATACCGCAGCTTGCAAGAGCTTTTTCCATTCCTCCCGAAACGAGGATATAGTCTATCTTGTGGAAATAAGTACCCCAATCGTGCGCGCTGACGGGAATCGTACTCGTAGCGTCCGCGAAATGTGTACCGCGGTGTTCGCCGCAGCAGAGCATAGCGCGATCTTCCGGGTGAGCATTGAAATTTCCGAGAATGACAGACGGGAGCTCTATTTTTTATTAAATTTATCCGTCATTGCAAGCACACATTTCATGCCAAGCGCACGCGCTTCATCGAAAAATCCCATGCGGGGTCGTAGTCAACCACCTCAATTTTCCTTGCCGTATCGCGTCTACGTTTTAAATTGTCACTGTATATTTTTCCGCGATGCAGAACGGGTGGTAAGAGAGTTTGGATTTTCGCAGCCCCTCGTCGCCCGAATCGTCCTCACGGTTGACGTATTTAAGCTCGTCTACGCAGTATTTCGCCGCTTCTTCCTTAGCGAGCATCTGATATGCGCCCGTCACGCTTCGCTCGCATTTTTCGATGTGAACGATGAGAGTGTCGAACACGGCTTCGCAAAGGAAAAAGCCGATTATTTTGCCGTCCACGCGCAATGCCTCACCGAAAAAGCCGTATACGTCGAAGTTTTCGAGCACTTCGCGCACGCCGTTTCGTTCCGCCACGGCGGTAGGCGCTTCCTTGCCCGTTTCGGTATTGTATTTTTCAAAAAATTCTTTTATTTCGGGCAGATTTTCTTTGCTTACCTCCTCGAAATTCCAAACAGGGTTTTCGGAAAGGAAACGGTTTATGTGGTTGCGCTGCCCCGAATACCTCTTGCCCACGAACGTGGCAAGGTCCTCCCTCAAATAAATATAGTCAGAAAAGTCGCGTTCGAAAACGACTTCAGCATTTGGAAACCAGCGCAGCATCTCGTTCTTTTCTTCGTTAGAAACCGCCGTGAAAACGAGTTTTTCACCCGTATTTTTGCAATATTCCAAAAGGTTTGGGCAAGTCTTGGCAAAAGGTTTGCCCAACGGAACTGTAAAAGCCGTCTTACCGTTCCAAAGGCGCACTTTCATATAAAGAGCGCCTTCGTATATAGCGTAATGCGTATCGAGAGCGTTTCTCCACATCACCGTGCCGCCCACGGAAAAATCGCAAAGTCTGTTCATACTTTTATAAAGATATGGGCGCAAAATTTCTGTGATTTCAAGAGTAATTTTTTTAAATTCAAGCATAATTCACCAATTTTTCAAAGTCCGTATTATTAAATTTTATTATAATCCCATTCGCCGTCAAAAGTCAACAAGCAGTAAGTTTTTCCGACGTTATTTCTTTATTATTATCCTGTTATTCCAAAAAAAGCATGACCGGAAACACTAAATAACTTGACTTTAACGGCGCGGTATGATAAAATAATTTCGGTAAAAATATAAAAAACTCGACTGCAACTGACGGAACAGCGGAGCACCGCATGGAAGCATTCGGGAATACATTTTGTCGACCGTCTGGGCAGTTCTATTACCGAAATAAGGGATAGACCTGCCCTCTTTTGTTTTCACAGGAGGTTACTATGAAAAAAGTCGCAATAATCATGGGAAGTGCATCCGACCTTCCCGTAGTAGAAAAAGCTATTGAAACGCTCGAAAAATACGGCGTGCCGCACGAGGTTCACGTGTATTCCGCACACAGAACACCCGTTGAAGCGAAAGCGTTTTCCGAAAACGCGCGCGAAAACGGCTTCGGCGTAATCATCGCCGCCGCAGGCAAAGCCGCTCACCTCGCAGGCGCTATCGCCGCAAACACCACGTTGCCCGTTATCGGCATACCCGTTAAATCTTCCACACTCGACGGGCTTGACGCCCTTCTCTCCACGGTTCAAATGCCCGCAGGGATCCCCGTTGCAACCGTCGCTATCGACGGTGCCGCAAACGCCGCGCTTCTTGCAGCACAGATAATCGCCGTTGAGGACAAGGATCTTGCCGAAAAGCTTTTGGCGGCAAGAAATAAAGCCGCGGCAGATGTTCTTGCCAAAGACGCGGAGATCGCCGCCAAATACAGCAAATAACAACTTAATTTTGCCAAAAATTTAATTTTTATATACACATTTATCGGGAGGATAAATACAATGGCAGTTAAAACAGAACAACTTTACGAAGGTAAAGCAAAAAAAGTATTCGCAACAGACGACCCTAACCTTTGCATCGTTTCCTATAAGGACGACGCTACGGCATTCGATGGTCTTAAAAAAGGCAGTATTGCAGGCAAGGGCGTTGTAAACAACAGAATGTCCAACTATCTTATGGAAAAGCTTGAAAAAGAAGCAGGCATTCCCACACACTTCGTTGAAGAGATCAACGACCGCGAAACGGTCGTAAAAAAGGTTTCCATCGTTCCGCTCGAAGTTATCGTCCGCAATATAGCGGCAGGCTCTTTTTCTAAGAGATTCGGCGTAGAAGAAGGAAAAGTTCTCCTCTGCCCCACACTTGAATTCTGCTATAAAGACGACAATCTTCACGACCCTATGGTAAACGATTATCACATCGTCGCTTGCGGCTGGGCAACGCGCGAAGAGCTTGACATCATCACAGACTACACATTCCGCATCAACGCCTATCTTAAAGAATATTTCAAAGGCATCGGCGTTGACCTTGTGGACTTCAAGATCGAATTCGGAAAAACGCCCGACGGCAAGATCATCCTCGCGGACGAAATCTCCCCCGATACCTGCCGTTTCTGGGACAGTGAAACACATGAAAAGCTCGATAAAGACCGTTTCCGCAGGGATCTTGGCAACGTTGAAGGCGCTTACGCAGAAATGATGAAGCGCGTTCTCGGTTGAGTTTAACCATAAATTACATAAACAAAACGCTGCAATGCGTGAGCATTGCGAAAACCTTGAAAGGAATGAACGAACATGAAAAATTCTAGATCCGATAGCTATGCAGCAGCCGGCGTTGATATCACTGCGGGCTACAAAGCTGTTGAACTTATGAAAGCACACATTGCACGTACACGCAACGCGGGCTGCCTTGACGATGTTGGCGGCTTCGGCGGTTGCTTCGCTTTGCCCATGGGCATGGAAGAGCCCGTTCTCGTTTCCGGCACAGACGGTTGCGGTACAAAGGTAAAACTCGCTATCCTCATGGACAAGCACGATACAATAGGCATCGACGCAGTTGCTATGTGCGTAAACGATATCATCTGCTGCGGCGCAAAACCGCTTTTCTTCCTTGACTACATCGCTTGCGGCAAAAATCACCCCGAAAAGATCGCCGCTATCGTTTCCGGCGTTGCCGAGGGCTGTGTGCAGTCCGGCGCAGCGCTCATCGGCGGCGAAACGGCAGAGCACCCCGGACTTATGCCCGTGGAAGATTATGACCTCGCAGGCTTTGCGGTAGGCATCGTTGACAAAAAGAAGATCATCGACAACACAAAGATGAAAGCCGGCGACGTTGTTCTCGCTCTTCCCTCCACAGGTATCCACTCCAACGGCTTCTCCCTCTG
>JBGVFW010000228.1:0-5669 GCA_045121315.1 Eubacteriales bacterium | reverse complement strand
CGTTTACAGTGTATTCGCCTTTGTTGTTAGCAGCGTCGATCTCAACATCAACGATTTTTCCGTCTTTGTCAAGGATAACTGCGGCAACCGTGTGAGTAACCTCTGCGCTGCCGTTAGCTTCTTCGCTCGCACTCTTTACGGAAGAGTATGCGGAGTAAACGCCCATGCCAAACTTAACTTCTTCGCTCTTTGCGCCACAGCCCGCGATAGCGAAAACGGAAACAGTCATAGCGAGAGCAAGAAGTATGCTGAAAAACTTTTTCATAGTCTTTCTCCTTTTTATTTAATTTTTATATGCAAATATTCTTATATTTGCTAATCTAGAAATAATACACTATTTTTGTAAAAATGTCAATAATTTTTGAATACATGCATTACATTTTTTCAATTTTTTGTTCTTTTCAAACAAATATATTTTTTTCTTTTCATATTTTATCCCAATATTGATATTTTATCAATTTTTTTGATATTTTGATGACAAATTTCGCACAAAGTTGTATAATGAAAAATACCGTATTCAAAAGCGGAAAATTTTTTGATAAAAGCCGGTATAATCATGGAAAACTCTCAAAACATTCATCACAAAAAGAAAAACATCAAAAAAGAGATTATCTCTTTCGCAAAGAAAAACGCCGTGTTGCTCATAGCCATATGCGCCGCCGTCATCACATCGTTCATCATCCCACCGGATAAAGAGTATTTGAGATATTTCGATTTCAAAACGCTCTCCTGCCTCTTTTCCGTGCTCGCGGTGGTCTGTGCTCTGCGCAATATTCGCTTTTTTACGATCCTCGCGCGAAAGATCGTCAAGCTTTGCAAAAACGCGCGCCTGTGCGTACTCACGCTGGTTTACATAACCTTCATCGGCTCCATGCTCATCGCAAACGATATGGCGCTCATCACGTTTTTGCCGCTCGGCTTTTTTGCGCTTGACAGCACAGGCAAGCAGAAATATCTTCCCTTTACTTTTATAATGCAAAATATCGCCGCCAACCTCGGCGGTATGCTCACACCATTCGGCAACCCGCAAAACCTCTATCTTTACACGAAATTCAATATTCCCACGGGTGAGTTTACTCTTATAATGCTCTTTCCTTTTATCGTTTCCATAACGATAATAACGCTCTGTTGCCTTATCTTCGTAAAGAACGAACCGCTTTTTATCGTCCCGAAAGAAGAAAAGCTAAACGTAAAACGCGCCGTATTTTACGCGGTTCTCTTTGTTCTCTCCATTCTCGCCGTGTTCAGAGTGGTACATTATCTTATCGCGCTTTGGATAATAATCATCTCTCTCATCATCGCGGACCACAAAGCGCTCGCGAAAGTTGACTACGGCTTGCTGCTGACATTTTGCGCTTTTTTCGTGTTCGCGGGCAATATGTCACGCATTCCCGCTATAAACTCCCTGCTCTCAAACCTTCTTTCCGAAAACACACTTCTCTTCTCTGCGCTCTCTTGCCAATGCATAAGCAATGTTCCCTCTGCAATATTGCTTTCAAACTTCACGGGGAACTACCGCGACCTTTTGCTCGGCGTAAACATAGGTGGCGTCGGCACGCTCATCTCCTCGCTTGCCTCACTCATCACGTTCCGAGAATATACAAACCTTTATCCCGGCAGTGCAGGCAGATACCTGCTCAAATTCTCAGCGTTTAATTTTTCTTTTCTGCTCGTGCTTCTCCTGTTGCAGAGCATTTTCAACATGATAATAGTTTAAATGTCCAAAAGCCTCCTTTGATAATGGAGGCTTTTGTTTCGTTATGATATGAAATTTGCACAAAAATTTTTATTTCGCCTTTACCAATTAAGTCAATGTTGACAGTTTTAAAACTTTGTGATATATTATAAATATAACTTTATAGTTAAATTCAAAAAGGAGATTTTAACATGAAAAAATTTCTTTCACTTCTCATCGTTGCGGTGATGCTTCTTTCTCTCGTTGCTTGCGGCGGCAGTTCCGACGCTACAACAGATAACACACAGGGCACAGACGTGACGACAGACAGCACTCAGGGTTCCGACACAACGACGGAAGGAACTCAGGGTACTTCCGACACTACAACTTCCGTAGTTGTAACTCCTTCGGCAACATTCGACGAAGATAACATCGTTCTTTCTTTCGCCGCAATTTCCGACACACAGCACAAATACTCCGGCATCGACACACTCGCAAAATTCAAAAACGCACTCTCTCAGCTCGACGCTCTCGCTATTGAAAACGCAGACGGCCTTGATGCCATCCTTTTCGTAGGCGACCTTGTTCAGAACGCGCAGACGTCTCAGGTTGAAGAATTCAAAGCGGCTTACGAAGAGGTTATCTCCGCTTCCAAGATTCCGCTCATCTTCTCCCTCGGCAACCATGACGTAAACTGTAACGCAGGTTACACATACGAAGACCTCAATATGGAATCTTTCTATTCCATCTTCGGTGATACTTATCGCACATATGAAGCGGAAACAAGCGACCTTTCCATCGGATGCACACATACGATCGTAAACGGTTACCATTTCCTCTGCATCAACCCTATCGACGCTGAATATATCGGCACAGACGCAGGCGGTGTTAAATACTCCGAAGCGGCTAAAACATGGCTCGACGAAACTCTTGCAAAGATCACAACGGAAAACCCCAACCAGTATGTATTCGTAAACACACACCCCATGATTTACGGCACAACGTACGGCAGTGAACTTCTCACAGGCAACCACCGTTGGTATACAAAAGACCTCACGACTATCCTTGAAAAATATTCTCAGGTAGTCACATTCGGCGGTCATACACACTTCCCCATCAACGACGAACGCTCCATCATGCAGGATAAATTTACATCCATCGGTTGCGGTTCCGTTACTTACATGGCTATCGAAACAGGTTTCTCCAACGTAAGCGGCACAGTTCCCTCCGATGCAAGCCAGGTTTCCTCCGGTCACCTCGTTGAAGTTGACGCTAACGGCAACGTTAGAATCACAAGAATGAACTTCGCAGCAGGCACAACATATAAAGAAGCTTGGACACTTTCCGCTCCCACTTCCGACGGTTCTCACCTCACTTCTTATACAAAAGACCGTGCTAACAGCAACAAATCTCCCGAAATGAACGGCAACATCAAAGTTGCTGCAACAGAAATCGGTGGTGCTATCGTTGGTGCAGTTACATTTGACGCTGGTACAGACGACGATTTCGTTCATCACTACATCGTTAAATTGACAGACCTCTCCACAGGCACAGTTACAAATGAGATCAAATATCTCACAGACTTCTATCTCTACTCCAACCCTGCCGAAAGCATGGCTAAATCTTTGACGATCTCTCTCGGCACTCTCAAAGCAGGCGCAGAATACAAAGTAGAAGTTATCGCAGTTGACTCTTGGGATGCGCAGAGCGCAGCTCTTACTACAACTATCAACGTATCGAGCGAATCTACTTCTGAACTTCCCGAAGCATACGGCGACTTCGATTTCGTAAACGGTGAAGTTGTTGATACAAAGGGCAAGTTCACGATTGAAAACACCAATGCTACGATCACTCCCACATCAGTTACGTTCAACGGCACAACAAAGACGCTCGACGCGTTCAACGTAACAGCTTCCGGTCAGTTTGCTACGGCAACGTTCAACGATTATGCTTGCGCTGATATCGGCAAATTCTACAACAGCGCTTCCGGTTTCTCATTCGAAGCATTCTATGTAAACAGAGCTCAGTCCGGCACACAGGGTATCCTTTGCGCTACTGAATACGGCGGTCTTGGTCTTGCTTCCACAGGCGGCGGTAAACCCGGTCTTTGCACATACGTAACATCCACAAAGAGTTACAAGTACACAAACCCCAGCACAGCAACTTCCACAACTGAACTTACACACGTTGTTGCAACGGCTATCGCATATGACGGCTCTCTCTACACAGCAATTTACGTAAACGGCGAACTTGCTGCAAGCAACACGTTCGATGGCGAAGTTTACCTCCCTGTTGACAACGCTAAATACCTCCCCTACGCTAACACTCTTACGATCGGTGACGATAGCGGCGCAGCTCGCTTCCCGATGTCCGACTTCACTTGCGTAGACGTTAAAGTTTACGACGTTGCTCTCAACGCAAACCAGGTTAAGACAGCATACGATAACGCGTGCGCACTCTTTAACTGATAATTAGACTATTACAAAAAAGGCAGGTTTCACCTGCCTTTTTTGATGTGAGCGTAACTGCATCTTACAGAGTAGTTTTTTTGCTAAAAAATATTTTCAAATTGCCCTTGACAAAATATTACCAATATGCTATAATATATATGTCAAAAGGGAGTAGTACATTGCTTAGTCAATGTGTGTGTGCCGTCATGACAGCAGCTGCAGATGCTCGGTGCATACAAGATCTTAAAATGATTTTACAAGACTTTTACTGTTAAAGCGGTAAAAGTCTTTTTTGTTTTTAAGACTCCCGCAAGACACAAAAAAAACAAAAATAATTTTATTTTCAGGAGGACCCAATTATGATACCCTACATCATTATCGGCGCAGTTGTGCTCATACTCATTCTGTTTTTTGCAAGCGGTTATCTCAAAGCGCCGCCTGACACAGCGTACATCATCTCCGGCCTTGGTAAAAAACGCCGTATACTTATCGGTAAAGCTGGATTTAGAATTCCCTTCTTCGAACGCGTAGACCGTCTTTCCCTTCGCGTAATGCAGGTTGACGTTAAAACGAGCGAAGCAGTTCCCACAAACGAATTTATCAACGTAACGGTTGACGGCGTTGCAAACATTAAAATTTCTTCCGACCCCGAAGCGCTCAAACTCGCTTCCGAATCCCTTCTCGGTATGCGCCAGCAGGAGCTTATCAGCCTTGTAACACAGGTTCTTGAAGGCAACATGCGTGAGATCGTGGGTTCCGTCGGTCTTAAAGAGATGGTTCAGGACCGCCAGGGCGTTGCAAAGAAGATCACGGAAAACGTAGTTCCCGATATGAAAAAGCTCGGTATCGAGGTTGTAAACTTCAATATCCAGAACTTCAAGGATGCCGCAGGCACGATTGAAAACATGGGTATCGACAACGTAGAGCAGATCCGCAAAAATGCTCAGATCGCAAAAGCAAATGCTCAGCGCGATATCGCTATCGCAACGGCAAAAGCTCAAGAGGAAGCAAATGCTGTAAAGGTAGAATCCGAAAAGAAGATTGCCGAACAGGATGCAGAACTCGCAGTTCAGCAGGCAGACATGAAAGTGAAAGCCGACACGAAGAAAGCGGACGCAGACGCAGCTTACTCCATTCAGCAGGAAAATCAGCGTAAGATAATCGAGATTGCAAAGACCAACGCCGATATCGCACGCCGTGAAAAAGAAGCGGAACTTGCCGAAAAAGATATTGCCATCAAAGAACGTGAGCTTGAAGCGAATATCAAGAAACAGGCAGACGCTATGAAGTATCAGTCTGAAAAGCAGGCAGAAGCAGACCTCATCAAACGTCAGCGTGAAGCAGACGCCAAGAAGTACGAAGCAATTCAGGCGGCAGAAGCTAAGAAAGCAGAAGCGGAAGCTCTCCGTTACGCTATGGAGCAGGAAGCCGAAGGTATCCGTGCAAAAGGTCTTGCGGAAGCAGAAGCTATCGAAAAGAAAGCCGAAGCTCAAAAGAAGATGGGCGAAGCGTCCGTCCTCGAAATGTACCTCACAGCTCTTCCC
>JBGVFW010000227.1:0-4455 GCA_045121315.1 Eubacteriales bacterium | reverse complement strand
CAACCTCATAGCCAAGAGAGCGCAGTTTTACCACGGCATAAGTGCTGTCTATACCGCCGCTCATGCCCAAAAGAACTCTGTTGTTTTTCATAATGTTTCACTCTTCGCCGTGACCGTGATATTCGCCGTATTCCGCACATTCCACAAGTCCGGGTATCTCTTTTTCAATTCCGTTTTTCTTGTAATAGTCTGCAACCGCGTTCTTCACCGCTTCCTCTGCGAGAACGGAACAGTGTATTTTCGCAGGCGGAAGCCCGTCCAGTGCCTCGACAACGGCTTTGTTTGTAAGAGCCAGCGCTTCGTCAACCGTTTTGCCCTTTATCATTTCCGTCGCCATAGAGGAAGTAGCCACAGCTGCACCGCAGCCGAATGTCCTAAACTTAACGTCAGTTATCACGCCATCCTCTATTTTGAGGTATATTTTCATAATATCTCCGCATTTTGCGTTACCAACTTCGCCAACGCCGTCAGCATTTTCGATCTCACCGACATTGCGCGGATTTGCAAAATGATCCATGACTTTTTCGCTATACATAAAACTTATCTCCTCCCCAACTTACATCATTGCCGTTCCGCGGCATTTCTCATACAGCGGACTCATCTCCCGCAGTTTTTCCACAATACCCGAAAGTTTTTCTATAATGTAATCAACATCATCTTCCGTGTTATCATGCGAAAGAGTAAGACGAACAGATCCGTGCGCTATCTCATGCGGCAACCCTATGGCAAGCAGAACGTGCGACGGATCGAGCGAACTTGAAGAACACGCCGATCCTGTAGAACAGCATATGCCAGCAAGATCCATTAGCAGGACAATGCTCTCCCCTTCTATAAACTCAAAAGAGATGTTCACGTTTCCGGGAAGCCGGTGCTCACGTGAGCCGTTGAGACGCGAATAGGGAATATTCAAAAGACCTTCTATAAGTCTGTCGCGCAGTTTTTCAACGCGTGCCATATCAGGAAGCTTTTCCACTGCAATCTCAAGCGCCTTTGAGAACGCCGCGATATACGGAAGGTTTTCCGTGCCGCCGCGTCTGCCGCGTTCCTGCCCCCCGCCCTCGATAAGATTTGCTATTTTCTTTCCTTTTTTAATATATAAAAGACCTATGCCTTTGGGCGCGTGAATTTTGTGTCCCGAAGCCGTAAGTATATCTACACCAAGCTCTCTTATCGATATCGGTACGCTTCCTACAGCCTGCACCGCGTCCGTCATGCAGAGCACTCCGTGCGCACGGCAAACGGCGGCGATCTCCTTTATCGGCATGATAGTGCCGATCTCATTGTTCGCGTACATTATCGAAACAAGCGTCGTATCCGGTCTTATGGCTCTCTCTACCGCCTGTGCACTCACCATTCCCTCGCCGTCCACGTCGAGGTAAGTCACCTCGAAACCCTCTTTTTCAAGAGCATGGCAAGTGTGCAACACAGCGTGATGTTCTACTTTCGAGGTAATAATGTGTTTGCCCTTCGACGCATTCGCGTATGCCGCGCCGCGTATTGCGTGGTTATCGCTCTCCGAACCGCAGGAGGTAAAGAACATCTCGCTCTTGTCGCAATCGAGAAGCGCGGCTATCTTTTCACGATATGCGTCAAGCGCGGATTTTGCCTGTGTGCCTTTTTTGTGAAGGCTGGAGGGGTTACCCCAGTTTTCACGCAGAAAAGGCATCATTTCGTCTATGACCTCGGGAAGCGGCTGAGTCGTTGCCGCGTTGTCCGCGTACACAAATCTCTTTTTCAAAGCGTAATACCTCTTTATATCACAAAAATTTTTCGGCTTCAGCAACTGCGATAGCATCGCAGCGCTCGTTGTAGTCGTGACCGTTGTGTCCGCGCACCCAAATGAATTTGATATTGTGTTTCGCGGAAACCTCTATGTATTGTTGCCAGAGATCGACATTAAGAACGGGTTTCTTGTCGCTTTTTTTCCAATTATTTTTTATCCACGAGCGAAGCCAGCCTTCGTTTATCGCGGAAACAACGTATTTTGAGTCGGAAATTATCTCAACCTCGCACGGCTCCTTCAACGCAGAAAGTCCCGCGATAACGGCAGAAAGCTCCATTCTGTTGTTGGTGGTTTCTCTTTCGCCTCCGGAAAGCACCTTTTCGTTTTCGCCGTAAACGAGTATGCAGGCATAACCGCCCGCTCCGGGGTTGCCCTTGCAGGCGCCGTCCGTGTACATATTTATCTTTTTCATCAATATCCTCCGCGAATATTCTTATGCATAGTTTATTTTTTCATTTTTTAATATTCTCGGGCAAAACGCCTTTTATACGCTCCCAATAAGCTTTTGCCGCCTGCTCGTTCTTGTTCTCTCCGAAGCAGTAATAGCAAGCATCCGCAAGGTCATTCGGCAGATACTGCTGTTTGACGTAATGATTCGGGTAATCGTGTGGATATTTATAATTTTGCCCTTTTTCTTCGCTGTTGATACCGTCAAAGTGAACGTTTTGCAGCGCGCGCGGCGGCGTCATACCCTTTCCCGCCGCTACGTCTGCCGCCGCCGCATGATACGCAAGGTATGAAGCGTTTGATTTCGGTGCGGTGGCAAGCGCCACCGTTGCGTGCGCCAACGGTATCGCCGCTTCAGGCAAGCCCAGCTCTTTCGCGCTTTCCACACAGGCGCGAGTGAGTATCGCTCCCTGCGGATAAGCAAGACCTATATCCTCGCTTGCTATGACCTGAAGTCTGCGGCAAGCAGAAATAAGGTCACCTCCCGCAAGCAACTTTGCAAGGTAAAATATCGCCGCGTCCGGGTCTGAGCCGCGAATGGATTTCTGCAAAGCGGAAAGCAGGTCGTAATGTCCGTCGCCCGCCTTGTCAAAGCCGCTCATGCCCATGACCTCAGGCAAAAACACCTTTATATCTTCAAGAGTTATCGTTCCCGAAGAGATATTCGCCACGTTTTCGAAAAGATTTATGGCGCGTCTTGCGTCGCCCGCCGCTGAAAGAGCGATGGAGTGCACCGCCGCGGGTTCTATTTCGATATGCTTGCCGTTTTCGTTTTCAAGATATTCTTTCGCATGATATACCGCTTTTTCAAGCTCGGAAATGTCGATCGGTTTAAATTCAAACACGGCAGAGCGCGAAATAATGGCGGGATAAACGTAAAAATAAGGGTTCTCCGTCGTAGAGGCAATGAGCGTTATGCGCCCGTCCTCTATAAATTCAAGTAAGGATTGCTGCTGTTTTTTGTTAAAATATTGTATTTCATCTAGGTAAAGAAGTATGCCATCACTTCCCATAAAGGAATTCGTTTCGGCAATTATCTCTTTTATATCGGAAATCCCCGCGCTCGTGGCATTGAGCTTATAGAGCGTCTTGCCCGAAGCCTTTGCCAAAATGTTTGCGGAGGTCGTCTTTCCTGTACCGGAAGGTCCGAAGAATATCATGTTCGGAATATGCTTTGAAGATATCATTCGGGCAAAAATTCCGTTTTCACCGAAGATTTTCTTGTCGCCGTAAACATGCGCGAAATCCTCGGGGCGCATTCTGTCCGCCAAAGGTCCCGTTATCATTATGTTCTCCTTTTCCCGTGATCATTTAATACATTTAAAATCTTTAAACGGACATTCCCCGCATTTGGGTGAGCGAGCGGGGCAAATATCCCTGCCAAAAAGCACAAGGCGATGGCAAAAGTCAGATTGTTCCTCGTCGGGAATAAGCCCCTTGAGCATCATCTCGACTTTGGGCGGGTCTTTGCTTTCGCAAAGGCCCAATCTGTTCGAAATGCGTATGCAGTGCGTATCCGCAACTATGGCGGGTTTGTGGTATATATCGCCTAAAATGAGGTTGGCTATCTTGCGTCCCACACCTGGGAGCGTAAGCAAGTCATCCATGTTATCGGGCACCTCTCCGCCAAATTTTTCTATAATGATTTTTGAGAAATCCACGATATTCGCCGCTTTTACCTTGTACACGCCGCAGGAAAAAACGAGTTTTTCCACGTCCGCATACTCAGCCTTTGCCATGGCGTAAACGTCGGGATATTTTCTAAAAAGCTCGCGGCAGACCACGTTCACGCGCGCGTCCGTGCATTGCGCGGAAAGCCTGCCCATGACAAGCAAGCGCCATGGGTCGCCGCCGTATTCCAGTGCGCAGAGCGCATCCGGATATAGATATTTAAGCGCCGCAACAACAGCGGCGGCGCGTTCTTTTTTCTCTTTTTCCGTCATAATCAAAGCTCCGCTATATCAAAAACGTCCGTGTTAAAATAAAATTTCAACATTCTTGTGAAAAGCGCCACGGGAAAACCGACGATATTGTAAAAATCGCCCTCGATTCTTTCCGCAAAGCAAGAGCCGAGCATCTGTATCGCGTAAGAGCCCGCTTTTCCCATGGGCTCGCCCGTTTCAACATATTGCTTTATCTCTTTTTCCGATATTTCGCGGAACTTCACGTCTGTGCGTGCAAAATCCGTGTAGACCTTTCCGCCCAAACGGAGCGTAAGACCCGAA
>JBGVFW010000226.1:0-2440 GCA_045121315.1 Eubacteriales bacterium | reverse complement strand
TTCTTGATACCCTTAGTTGTCAGTTCGGTTTCGTATTTTCTATCGTTGATCTGCTTCAGAGCCGTTTCGGACAGTTGCTTCAGTTCATCGTCGGAGCAATCCTTGGCTGCTTTGAGTTCGATGAGAACGCCGGGCATCTTGGTATCCTTGGGGCAGAGGCAGATGTCATAGCGACCTTCGCCCGATTCGCGATTGGACGTGATATAATAACGGTTATCCAACGTTGCGCAGAGACCGAGGACAAGTCCGTGGTAGAAGTTTTCACCGACGGTGTCATAGCTGCTTACGGACTGCATCAGAAGCGTACCGATGTGCTTTTGAAGTGCCGTAGCATTATTGGAATAGATTGCCTCTTGGATAGAAATTGCAGTCGATTGCGGAACAATTTTGTGTAGCTTTTGGAGAACTTCTTTGTTGTAAACAAACGCGATCTCCTTATTGGGAATGGCAACTTCGCACATGAAGTCCCCACTGAAAGCGGGATCGGATTTAATAACCTTCAGATATCCGGCAACGAGCAGGAAACTGTATACAGACGAAGGATTACTCTTGACCTGTGGGTAGATAACACCCGTATCAATATAGGTCAAGAAGGATTCGCCTTGCATAAGAGCGTTAAGTTTCTCGTAGACGGTTTCATCGGCTTCTCCGAGAATCTCACCAATAATCTCATTACTACCCGTAGATTGCCAATAAGCACGCGCCTGACAATCGTTGCGGAAGTAGTTGATAACCGACCAGGGATTAAATATCTCGGTATTACCGAACTTATATCCATCGTACCAAGAGCAGATCTCTTCGTATTTATCTTCTGCTTTATAGTACTGTGCCATTTCCTTAACTTCTTCGGCGGTAAATCCAAAATACTCGCTGTATTTGCCGTCTATAATGGAGTTGATGGTGAGGTTATTAAGACCGCTGAAAATGCTTTCCTTTGCTACGCGGAGAATACCCGTGAGGAATCCGTAGGTGAGATGTTTGTTATCCTTGAGACCGCCGGAGAAAAGGTTGCGCATAAAGCCGATAACTTCGTCGTAGAACCCTTTGACGTGTCCTTGCTGAATAGGAGTGTCATATTCGTCTATGATGATAATGGGGGCTATGCCGTGATACTCGTGGAGCATACGGGAAAGATCTGCCAACGCATTTGAGAGGTCAACGGCGGAACTGTTTCCGGACAAAAGATTATCAACACGCTTGGCATCAGCGGCAGAGAGCTTATCATTTTTAATAAGCTCAGTATGACGAGCTGTTTCTTTGGAAAACAACTCATTGAAAGCTTCAAACGTTTCTTCCCACGTATTGAATTTTACATCCTTAAAACTCAAGAAAATGACGGGGTATTTTCCTTGACACTCTTGATACTTTTCGCCGAATGCCCAAATCTTTTTGTCCTTGAAATAAATCGACGTATCTTCTTCCGTCTTTTCAAAGAAAGTGCGGAGCATATCCATATTTAAGGTTTTTCCAAATCGACGAGGGCGCGTGAAAAGAGAGACCATTGGACGTTCATCAATAAAATCTTTGATCATCATGGTTTTGTCAATATAGTAATATTCTGTCGATGCCAAGCGATAATCGGAAACACCGATGGGGAGAGGAAGATTTGTGGGACGTGGTGCCTGAATGTAAGCTCCCGTTTTGATTCTGCTATCGGCAGGCTTTTCGGCATTGGCGGGAAGTTCCCAAGCACGTCCATTTTTGACCGCACCCTTTATTTTTCCTTTCTGACAAAGAGCAATCACACGTCTCTCTGTGATACCCCAAAGTTTCGCTGCATCTTTCACACGCATCATATCTGCCATTGGATAAACCTCCAATTATATTTTTACATGGTACATTATAGCACATTATCAGAACAATGTCAATATGTTTCGGAACAATGTCGATAATTTTTGATATTGTTCCGAAACGTTGTTCCGCAAGAAAATCAATGGTCCATTTTGACCCATTGATTTTGGGGTGGGTCTCCGCGACCCAGCCCACATAGCTTTGCCGATCAAGTGCGCAAAATGAGCACATGAAATCAAGTTATCTTTTTGATAACTTGAAAAATGAAAATGGTGCGGGTCGCAGAGACCCGCACCAAGATCAAAGGGCGAATTTCGCCCCTTGAAGAAAAGCGACCTGCTTGTTACAGCAGATCGCTCATTTGTTTATCATCTGGTATTCTTCGATTTATTATTTATATTACACTCAATCATCGGTTGTTTGTCAATATGTTTGAGAATATTTTAAACATGAAATTTTGATAAAGCATAAGCGACCTGACTTTTACAGCAAATCGTTTAACACTTACGTGACGATGGTCTGGGCACGGTGTGCCCAGAGCAAAGATGTTGTGCATATTTCTTGTCTTCTTGCCGCAAACTAAAAAGAAATGGCTTTTGTGGGGGCAAGATGGATATTATCAAGGTCATATTGACGTCGCTATTGTCGG
>JBGVFW010000225.1:0-3405 GCA_045121315.1 Eubacteriales bacterium | reverse complement strand
AGTACAAAAAAACTCTTCGTTTCGTTCCATGCTGCGCGCCACTCACCATGGAAAGCCTTCCCCTTTGGGGAAGGGGGCCGCTTGTGGTGGAAGAGGTTTAATCTATTTCAGAGTAATTTCCTATGTTAGAACAAATCCATTTGCAATGTACCGTTTTTTCAACACGGTGCTTTCTTCGATAATGCCGATTTTAATAATGCTGCCACCCAACGATTTCACAGTATCCTTTGCGTGATCGAGGAGAAGTTTCGTTTCTGCGTTATTATAAGCAAGAGGTCTGACAGCATTGTTCTGTCAGACCTCTCATCACTTTTCCGTGACTTTTGTCACAAGCGTTATTTTTATTGATACAAGCTGGAAAATGTGATATAATTTATATAACGAATTTCCATGTGACAAAAGTCACAGCAAGCACAGATCAAAATACGGTACAATTCAGACGCAGAAACAAAATGGAGGTAAACACATGAAAACCTTGATCATAGGCGGTGTTGCAGGTGGTGCATCCTGCGCGGCTCGACTCAGAAGGCTTGACGAGCAAGCAGAAATTATCATTTTAGAACGCGGCGAATATATTTCCTTCGCAAACTGCGGACTTCCGTATTATATCGGCGGAGACATCAAAGAAAGATCCCACCTGACTTTGCAAACGCCCGGGAGCTTCAAGGCTCGTTTCAATATCGACGTTCGCACATTCAGCGAGGCGATCGCTATAGATACCGAACGCAAGACCGTAACAGTAAAAAATTTGAGAACAGGCCAGGAATATACAGAAAGCTACGACAAACTCATCCTCTCTCCCGGCGCATCACCCATTCGCCCTAATATTGAGGGAGTCAATAGCGAAAAGGTCTTTACTTTACGTAATATTCCCGATACGGTGAAGGTAAAGCAGTATATCGAGGTAAAAAAGCCTCGATCGGCGGTCGTCGTCGGTGGTGGCTATATCGGTGTAGAGATGGCGGAAAACCTGAAAAAAGCAGGGCTTGACGTGACTATCGTGGAGCTTTCCGATCATCTCATCGCTCCTCTTGACTTCGATATGGCGGCAGACGTGCATAGATATATCAAGTCACAAGGCATCAGGCTCGCGCTTGGCAACGGTGTCGTAGCCATTAAGGAGGACGATGAGGGGCTGACTGTCTTACTGAACAAGGGCTCAATGAAAACAGATATGGTGATTCTGTCTGTCGGTGTCCGCCCCAATACTGCCTTTGTCAAGTCCTCAGGGGTTGAGACCGATGCGCGCGGCAGTATCGTAGTTGATGCAAGAATGCAAACGAGCGTTTCCGATATATACGCCGTAGGCGATGCCGTTACGGTAAAGAATTTCGTCACTGGCTCGCCGTCCTTCATTCCACTTGCGGGTCCTGCCAACAAGCAGGGGCGTATCGTTGCCGACAATATCGTGGGTATTCCCTCCGAATATAAGGGAACGCAAGGCTCTTCGGTGCTGAAGCTCTTTGATATGACGGTGGCGATCACGGGCTTAAACGAAAAAAGCGCGGTTGACGCAGGCTTTGATTTTGATAAGACCTACACTTATTCTGCATCCCATGTGTCTTACTACCCCGGGGCGTCCATGATGTCTGTAAAAGTGCTTTGGGATAAAACAACGCATAAAATCCTCGGTGCTCAGATCGTTGGCTTTGACGGCGTGGATAAGCGTATGGACGTGATCGCTACTGCGATTCGCCTTGGTGCTGAGGTGACCGACCTTGCCTCTCTTGAGCTATGCTACGCGCCGCCCTTCGGATCTGCCAAGGATCCTGTGAATATGGTTGGCTTTGTAGCGGAGAACGTGATTACAGGTAAGATCAAGCAGTTTTTCTGGCATGACGTAGAAGCGCTTCCTCGCGACGGAAGCGTGACCTTGCTCGACACACGTACCGCAACAGAGGTGGCTCGCGGCAGGATCGATGGTTTCATCCACATTCCGCTTGACTCCTTGCGCGGTCGAATTGGAGAGCTTCCCAAGGATAAGCCTGTCTACGTGCATTGCCACAGCGGACTGCGCTCCTATATCGCTTGCAGGATTCTTGCGGGATACGGCTACGAGTGCTATAATCTTGCAGGTGGCTGGCGGCTTTACGAATCGGTCATTCACGAAAAGACCGTGCCCGAGTATATCTGCACGGAATCTAAAATCGGGTAGGAGGCGTTAATTAACCGCCGACCTCCCACACCACCGTGCGTACCGATCAGTACACGGCGGTTCAATCATAAATAATGCAGAGACTTGTATGCCTCGGATATGTCATAATATCCACGGCGTGCAAGTCTTTCGTTTGTTATGGTGGTTTTCAAGATTCCGCTACCAGCAACAGCCCAATAGCCTTTACGGGTATTTCCGTTTCGGTATGCCATCCAATCGGGCATTCCCAACTTTCTCACACCACCATTATCTTTGGGAATTTCCACTCTGCGCACAGGAGACGGCTTGTATCTTCCGTTTCTTATGCTTTCGAGCAGTTCATCCCTTGTTCTTTCAGCCACGGAAGTGCTTCATCTATGGTCATTCCGTCTACTCCGCTTGCAGTTCGTTGTTACTACGGATTTTTTCCCCATCTGCAAGACCTCCTCGGGTAAGCGCAACCATCTTCACCTCGTGTATCTGCTGTATTTACGCCTTTAAATTCGGGCAGTATTGGACTTTGTTTCGAATAGAAAACTCGTCCGTTTCAAGTACGCCTTGTATACAGTTTCTGTTCATCAGACCGAGGCTTTGCCCGCAGGGACACTTTCCAGCCCCCACATCCGACTTCCTTTAGTTTCCACCTCGCGATGGACACCCTTGTCTTCGGCTAACAGTTCCTACTGCCAAGTCTGTAGCGGACTTTCACCGCCAAGTGATTGCGCATGCCGAGCGCACTATGAAAAAATACCGATGTCAAATTAAGACATCGGTATTTTTCTTGCAAAATGATTATTTCCCGATAGCGCCTATGTCGTACGGTGTGGATTGGTATACGAAATAATTGAGCCAGTTGGAAAAAAGCATATGTGCACTTGAACGCCATGTACAAAGTGGCTCTTTCGTGTCATCATTATTCGGAAAATAGTTATAAGGTATCTTTATGGGTAGCCCCTTGCTTTTATCACGCAAATATTCTTGACGGAGTGTACCTGCGTCGTATTCGGAATGTCCGGTAATAAATATCTGCTTTCCGCGAGCAGTTGAAACGGCGTAAACACCCGCCATTTCGCTTTGAGCGAGTATTTTTAGTTCGGGACAAGCAAGTATATCGCTTTTGTCTACCGTTGTATGGCGGGAGTGAGGAACGAGAAAGATATCGTCAAATCCACGGAAAAGCATAGAGCCTTTATGGGAAACGTAATGCGGGAAAATACCAAAAAGCTTTTCCTCTAACTGCTTTTTCTGTATTCCGTAGTGATAATAAAGAC
>JBGVFW010000224.1:0-5308 GCA_045121315.1 Eubacteriales bacterium | reverse complement strand
ACGATACCCGTGGGTTTGTGAACTATACGGATAGCGGAGTCTGTTTTGTTGATGTGCTGACCGCCAGCGCCGCTGGCACGGTGAGCCGTGATCTCAAGGTCTTCCGATTTAAGCTCGATATCTGTGCTTTCATCGAGTTCGGGCGTAACTTCAACAGAGGCAAAAGAAGTGTGTCTTCTGCCGGAGCCGTCGAAAGGAGAAACGCGCACAAGTCTGTGAACACCGTGTTCGCTCTTGAGGTAACCGTAAACGTTCGTCCCCTCGATAAGGATAGTCGCACTCTTAATACCTGCTTCTTCACCGTCGAGCCAATCGAGCAGTTTAACCGTGTATCCGTGGCGTTCCGCCCATCTGGTGTACATGCGGTAAAGCATCTGCGCCCAATCCTGCGCCTCCGTGCCGCCCGCACCAGGGTGAAGTGAAACAATGGCGTTACAGCCGTCGTATTCGCCGGAAAGAAGCGTTTCAAGGCGCATTCTTTCCTCTTCTTTTTCAATCTCACCAACTTCCGCGAGCACTTCGGGAACAACGCTTTCATCGTTTTCCTCAATGCCCATTTCGGCAAGCGTGAGGGCGTCTTCCGCCTGCGCTTTAAGATTATTATATTCTTCTATCTTGTCCTTTGCTCTTTTGAGTTCCTGCAAAACCTTGCCGGAGCCTTCCATTTCCCAAAAGCCTGCGGCAGCCGTCTGTTCTTCAAGCTCTTCTATCTTTGCAGTGAGCTTATCTATTTTTATGGCAGATGCAAGTTCCGTTACCGCATCTGTAAGCTGTAAAAGCTTGTATTTTGCTTCTTCAAGTTGTACTATCAAGTCTGTCCTCCCGCGCAAATGCGCTTATTTCGGAAAATAATGGTATGTTCAATATTATTTTACCATATTATTTTGCAAATGTAAACCGCGTTTTGCAACTTTTTTATATTTATCTGAAATTGATGTGTGTTTTTCATTCACTCGTGCTTGCACGGGTCTGTGAAAAAACCTTTTAAATTCACGTAAAGTCTGCCGTTTTCATTCTTTTTAAAGCCGACGGCAAGCGTCAGCCTGCTTTCTTCTCCCTCGAAGTATGCTTCCTCCACGCCGCAAAGATCCATAAAATTGAGTGCCGCGCGCCCCAAAACGAACTGCGAGGTAAAATCGTCCGTACCTGGTGCTTTGGCTATGTTGTATATGTGCCCCGCGCCGTCGCGCATACCGAACTGGCAAACGCCCAAGAATGCGCCGTCCTCGTATGCGGAATATGCAAAATAATCCGCGTTGTATGTAACGGAGCATTTTTCGCAGAGAGTCTTCTGGTCTTCTTTCTTTTCAATGGGTTTCACAGTGAGCATGGCGTTTCTCCTCAGGACATGAGCGAATCTACTTCGCTCTTTGTAAGGTGACGCCATTTGCCCGGTCGAAGGTCGCCGAGCTTAAGGGAGCCTATGGAAACGCGGCGAAGCGTCATGATGTGAAGCTCTACCTGTTCGCACATTTTTCTTATTTGTCGGTTTCTGCCCTCAAAAAGTTCCATCGCAAGCACCGTGTAATCCTCTTTCATTGTAACGATAGAAACGTTTACGGGCTTGGTGATATAATCGTCTATCTTCATGGGGCGGGAAAGGGCGAATATCTTTTCGGGTTCAACTTTTCCGCGCACCTTAACATGGTAAACCTTAGGTTTGTGGTAGCGCGGATGCATGAGGCGATTTGCAAGCTCGCCGTCATTTGTAAAAAGCAAAAGTCCCTCGCTTTCCTTGTCGAGTCTGCCGATGGGGTAAACGCGCGTGCCGACATCCTCCACAAGCTCCGCAACGCACGTTCTGCCCTGCTCGTCGCTCATCGTGGTAACGTAGCCGACCGGCTTATTGAGCATGATGTAAACGCGCTTTTTCTTAACGGCGGATACGCCGACGCGCTTGCCCTTGTATTCCACAACGTCAACCTCGTCGTCTATCTTCTGCCCGAGAACGGCGCGCACGCCGTTCACGGTAACGTTTCCTCTTTCAATTTCTTCCTCTGCCGCGCGGCGGGACATGATGCCTGCCTCGGACATGAATTTTTGCAGTCTTTTCTCCATAATTGCAAGTTCCCTAAATCATTATTTTCCGAAAAATCCACGTTTAACATCCTTTTTCGGAATTTCTTCCGCCGTATAGAGCGGCACCTCTCCGATCTCTTTTTCGTCAAGGAAAAAGCGGACACGCCCCACCCGGTTGCCTGCGGGCGTACCCGCGTATATGAACCTTTCAAGTTCTGTTTTTGTCTTTATCTCTCCGCGCTCCTTAGGAAGCGTGAGCGAAAGAGTGTCCGTGTTCATGGCTTTCACCGTATCTGCTTCTCCACCCACAACGTGAACGTCAAATGAAAACGAGCCTACTTCGGCAAGGCTTGCACTTTCGTAAAGCTCGAAGCCGTAATCAAGTAGCTCGCGGTGATCCTGCCAATCGTTTCCGTCGTTAAGAGTTACGCAAACGAGCGTCACGCCGTCGCGCCGTGCGGCGGAAACGAGCGTTCTGCCGCATCGCTTCGTAAAACCGGTCTTAACTCCGATAACGTCGTCGTATGTGCGGAGCAATCGGTTATGGTTGACAAGAAAGCGCGCAGGTATCTCCCCGTTCGCGGGAATGTTCATCTTTTCCGTGGAAACTATGCGCGCAAAAGTTTCGTTTTGCAGCGCATACGCTGAAATGAGCGCAAGCTCATATGCCGTGGTGTAATGAGTTTCGCCGTCAAGCCCGTGCGGGTTTTCAAAGTGAGTGTTGGAAAGCCCAAGTTCCTCGGCTTTCGCGTTCATCATATCCGCAAAGCCTTCGATGCTTCCACCCACGGCGTAAGCGATAGCTTCCGCGGCGTCGTTCGCACTCTGAAGCATCAGCGCATACAATAAGTTTTCAAGCGTTATCTTCTCCCCCGATCTAAGGTAAACAGAAGAGCCCTCCACCCCCGCCGCCTGTGCGGGAACCGTCACTACGGTGTCAAGCGGCATATTTTCTATTGCCACGATAGCCGTCATTATCTTCGTGGTGCTTGCCATGCCGCGGCGAGTGTTTTCGTCCTTGGCATATATAATTTTTCCGCTCTCCGCTTCAATAAGCACTGCACTCTGCGCGCTCACGCTGACCGCCGAAACGGCGGGAGTAAACGCAAACACGACAATAGCTGAAAGCAGAAAGGCAATTATTTTTTTCATATTCATTTCTCCGAAAATACTTTTTTATTATTTTCGGAAAAACGCGCGGTTTTATTCCGCTTTTCGTGCGGGAAAAGCCGCCTTATTCGGTTTTTTCTTCCGATTTGGGTTCTGACGCGGTTTCAGCTGATGCTTCCGCGTTTTCTTTCGTGCCCTCGACAGTGATCTGAGCCTGAGCTTCGGCTTCTTCGGCTTTCTTTTTTTCTTTTTCTTCTTTTTTCTTTTCAAAACTGGCTTTAAGCTTTTCCACAATGGCAGGGAGTTTTTCAACGATGCTCTCGATAGAAGAGCCGATGTCGTTTCCGGGGTTGTTTATGTTTATCATATCGACTTTGCCCTCTCCGTCAACGACAAGGAAGCCTATCGGTACAACGGAAACGCCCGTGCCGCCGCCACCGCCGAAATTGTTTTTTTGCTTGGGCGAGGCGTTTTTACTTGCGTAATCATTGCCGCCGCCCGCAAATCCCATAGATATCTTGGAAATGGGGATGATGACCGTGCCGGAGGGAGTTTCGATAGGCGTGCCTGTTACGGTGTTTGCGTCCAAAAATTCACGAATGCTTCCCAAAGATTCCTTGATAAGCTCGCTTATTTTGTTCTTATCCTCAACGTTCGCCGTCTGCTCCTGTTCCTGTTTCTGTGTTTTGTCCCACATAAGTTTCGTTCCTTTCCGGCTCTTCCGCCTTTGAAATTTCGTTTTTATATTTATTTTTGTCTTTATTTTTCTTTTTAGGCGCTTTTATCACCTTTTTGCCCGTTAAAAATTTCCACAAAACCACCCATACCGCCGCAAGCGCGAGTTTTACGACTTGACCGACGGTTATGGAAATATCCACACCGATGTTCGCCTGCGTTTTTTCAGAGAGATAGTCGCATCGTGCGCCTATTTCGGCGCCATCTTTTATCTTAAAATCCACCGCGCTTTCGAGTATCTCGAAAATAAGGCTGCACGAGCCACACACCGCGCCAAACATGATCGCCGTCTTTGCCGCGTCGCCCGTGGCAACGCACACGGAAAAATCATGCACGCGCACGCGAAGATATTTTTTGAGTTTTTTGAAGATCGTAACGATGAGCTTTTTCACCATATCGAGTATCTCTGTAATGGCAAGCTTCTTCTTTGGCTTTTCTTCGTCCTTGCTCTTTTTTTCTTTCTTTTTCTCGGGCTTTTTCGCTTTTTTCTGCTTTTTCTTCTTTGCCTTTTTTGGCGGCAGATCGAGCTCTGGGTCGGGCGGCTCCACCTTCTTCGTGGTGAACACCTTTATCTTTATAAAAAGGACCTTTACGTATACGTCAAAGTTCTCGCGCACGTGCAAAAATACGTGCGCTCTTATGCACCCAATGAGAAAAAAGACGAGAATTACGGAGCAGATAACTACCGCCGCCGTCATAGATTTTCGCCCGCCGAAAGTTCAAGCGGCGGAAGCTCTTCTATGGATGAAAGCCCGAACGAGCGCAGAAACGTTACAGTCGTGCCGTAAAGCCTCGGCTTTCCGGGCACGTCAAGGCGCCCCAAGCACTCTATGAGCCCTCTTTCGAGCAAGCTGTTCACGGCGTAGGCGCTGTCCGCGCCGCGCACCTGATCCACGTACGTTTTCGTCACAGGTTGGTTATACGCGATAACGGCGAGCGTTTCCATGCTGGATTTCGAAAGGTTGCCGCCCTCTTTTATGCCGAGCGCGGCGCGGATATAACCCGCGTACTCTTCCTTCGTGACTATTTGGCAGGCGTTGCCGAGAGTTAAAAGCTGTATGCCTCGCGGGAGCGCGGCGTCGTATTCTTCTTTATATTCGGAAACGAGCGTTTTTACGTCCTCCTCCGATATATTCATCACTTCAGAGAGTTTCTTGTACGTCACCGCGTGACCTGCGGCAAAAAGTACCGCTTCCAGCACTTTTTTTGCTTCTTCTTTCGAAAGTGAAACTTCCATTTCCAAAGGTTCGTCAAACATTTGCGCTCGCCTCCTCTTTTGTTTTTTGTCTTATGTGTTCTCTGTTAAGTGTCAAAAGAATGGTTTCCCCGCCGTCCGCGGAATATTCGCGTTCAAGCGATATTCTGCCCGCTTTCAAAAGCTCGAGTATCGCGTAAAACGTCGCTACAAGGGCGGAACGGCTCGTCACATCCTCGAAAAATTCGT
>JBGVFW010000223.1:0-4770 GCA_045121315.1 Eubacteriales bacterium | reverse complement strand
CGGCGGAGGATGGAAGAATAATTTCTGCCAAAAGCGTATTTTAAGGAGATTTTATGAATAAAAAATGCTGTCCATATAAACAAGTTTCAAATAGCGAAGTGGACTTTGTTATTTCTAAAATTTTAGATGGGTCCTTCCTTTTTGCCCCACCGGTTTATACTGATGTCAAGGGAAAACACTGCACGCAACCAGCCGTTTTAATTAATGCAACCACTCATAAACTTTTATCTTATCGAACTCATTCTCAGTCCGAGGCAGGTTTATTAGTGCCTTGCCAGCGTTGCGTGGGCGAATGTAATGGACGTTTCAATGTTTATTTTAACAAAGTTTATCAACGTATGGTTCAAAAAGGTTATATAGAAGCATATCCCGAAGTCGTTCATTTTAATCGTAAGATAGGTTTCGGTTATTGTGTTCTCAACACAAATACTCTTAACCGTAAATAGATTTAACAGGAGTTAGGTATGCGTGTACTTTTTAATAAAATAATTTATCAGAACGCGGAGAATGGATACTGTATTTTTAAATATAGTGTCCATGACGATGCGTACTATAAACAATGCAAGCGCACTTTTTTTGATAAAGAAAAAGTGTTTACTGCTGTTGGTTATTATCTTCCTACAGCAACTTCGGTTGAGTATGATTTTGAAGGGGAATGGGTTAAAACAGATAAATATGGTTATAATTTCGAGGTAACGTCGTATGCTCCCGTTGTGCCAACAACAGAGTTAGGGCTGATCGCTTATTTGTCTTCCGGTTTAATCAAAGGCGTCGGTGAGAAAACAGCCCGTTTGATCGTGGATACCTTTGGAATGGATACTCTTCATATTTTTGAAAATTCTCCCGAACAACTCCTCACGATTAAAGGTATCTCCCAAAAGAAATTAAATAAAATTATAAACTCATATAATAGCAGTCACGCTATGCGTGATATAATCTCCTTTTTGGCTCCGTATAATATCTCGATCCATAAAATTATGCAGATCTATCGCGAGTTTGGTAATGACTCTTTGAAGATAGTTCAGGCTAATCCTTATAAGCTGCGTTGTGTTGAAGGTTTTGGCTTTAAAACCGTTGATGCGATTGCTCGACATATCAATATGGCGCCCAATGACAGCAGAAGAATTGAGGCAGCCGTTCAATATGCTCTTGAAGAAAAACAGAGAAACGGCCATTTATATTTAGAAGAACACGTTCTTTTTGATGTAGTGGACAACACTCTTAATGAAGGTTATGAGGAACCTGTTGCCGAAAAGAGCGAGATAAGATCCGTTATAAACGCTATGGTAGCTTCCTCTGTTGTTATTAACGATGATGGATGTTTCTATTTAGAAGCGAGCTTTAATGCAGAAAATAATGCAGCAAAGCAGATCGATAGACTGTTATCCGCAAAAGGGAAAAATTTCACCGTTACAGAAGATGATATAAAGGACGTGGAGCAAACGCTCGGTATTACACTTGCTGAGCAGCAGAAAAAAGCTGTTGTAATGTGTATGAAAAATAATTTGTCTATTTTGACAGGCGGCCCGGGTACAGGTAAAACAACGACTTTGAATGCTGTTTTGTATTTATATAAAAAGTATTCCAAAGGGAATATTGTGTTAATGGCTCCTACCGGCAAAGCTGCTCGCAGAATGGAAGAAAGCACGGGAATTGCTGCAAGCACTATTCATAGTGCATTAAATATATATTCCGATGATTTTAATACTGTTTCTACGTCCACTTTAAAGGGTGCTTTTATCGTTGTTGACGAGTTTTCTATGGTGGATATGTTCTTAGCCAGCAGATTGTTTTCGATGATTCGTTCCGGCGCTAAAGTTCTTTTAGTCGGAGACCCCGATCAGTTACCTTCAATCGGGCCCGGCAACGTCTTCCGAGATCTTATAGGCTGCGGAGCTATCCCTGTTACAGTTCTTGATGTAATTTACCGTCAAACAGGGAACAGCCCTATTATTGTGAATGCCGCGAAAATCAATAAAGGCGATACAAGAATTCTGTTTAACTCGGATTTTGGTCTAATATCTGATGACAATGATGTTTCTTCAGCTAAGTTGGTTTTGCAGGCTTATAAAAGCGCCTTAGATATCTATGGTATGGATAATGTTCAAATTCTTTCTCCGTTTCGAACAAAAAGTGAAGCCGGAGTTAATAGACTGAATGAAGAAATACAAAAAATTATAAATCCGGCATCCCCCAAAAAGAAAGAGCTCCAATATGGGAAGCGCGTTTTTCGCGTTGGTGACCGTGTTATGCAGATCAAAAACCGAAATGGCATCAGTAACGGTGATATAGGATATGTGTCAAAAATTGTTGTTGATGAAGATGGCGATAGTGAAATGAGAGTTGTGTTTTCAGGCAACAGGACCGAGCTATATGAAAGGGAAGACCTCGAATTACTGGATTTGGCTTATGCTACGACCGTGCACAAATCGCAAGGCTCTGAATATAAGGTTGTTATTTTAGTCTTGCTGAAGAGCTTCTATAACCTTCTAAAGCGTAATCTTTTATATACGGCCGTTACACGAGCAAAAGAAAGAGTTTTAATTATCGGACAACGTGAAGCTATTGATATTTGTATCCGTAGAAATGATATAGATAAACGCAATACAAAGCTCGGTGAAAGGGTTTGTTTGTGTCGATATCCTATTTTTTTGTAATTCAGTTACAGTTTTTTTACTGTGCTTCATCTGTTAATGTGATGTTTAATAACAGGTTAATATATGTTTCTATGCTGTCAAAATAACTGTAAAATAACTGCAAAGAGCCCTCCTTTTTATAAGGAGGGCTCTTGCGATGAACGCATAAGAATGAGAAACTTTTGTTTGTTGGTAAGGGATATAGTAATATAACGCATGAGTAATCATGTTTAACTTAATTATAACTCAAATATGAATGTTTGCAATTGTTTTTTGAAGAATAATGGAATATTTTTTAAGGCGCCAAGCAGCGTTCGCAGGTGATCATTGCAATTTTTGCAACAAACCTTCGGAATTTCCGAAAAGTTCAATGTGACGCAAATAGTGCCGGGTTTATGCTGTTAAAATAAAAATTGATTCCCCATCAAATGGCATATATAATGAGAGACGTGTCTAAGGAGGTTTTTTGATAGTGAATTCAATATTTCAATTGGAAATTTCACACGTTGAAAACGATTGTTCATACGTAGTAATTAAGATTGGCGACGACGTATTAGAAAGCAAACAGGCTTTAAGTGCAAAAGAGGTAGTTGAACTTCAAAAGCACATTAATTTTTGCAATCAAAAATTTGCTCATAAACAATAAAATATCGTAATACACACAAGACGCCCCTAAATTAGTAGGGACGCCTTGTGTGCGTATTTTCCAAGGAAGAGCTTTTAATTCCAATTTGGGTCGTTATAGGGTGAACTATCTACACCCTTAGAACGCAATTTACAAACGAATTTATTAAGTAATGGTGCAAATAAGTTATGGAACCACGTGCTGTTACCAAACCATTTAACTAATGTTGGACTCGTTAAGTAGTACGCCTTGATAAACAACCTACCGTACCAAGTGGATGCAAGAGTATAGTCTCGATATCGTCGTAAGGTCCAAACCTCCGGGCAGTCATATGACCCGTAAACGCAAGTAGCTATATAACAACCGAAAGATTTTTGTTGTTCTTGCGCCGAGGGGAGAATATTGGTTCCTTTCGTATTCTTATTAAAATGTTGAATCCTATCAACCGGAAGTGCTTCAAGAGCTTCGCTGATTTTTTTACGAATATAATCTTCATTTATTCCATAAGACGTCCAAAACTTTACAATCGGTATCCCTGCTTCTTCACAAATTTTTTGAACTTTCTCATCTCGATCTCTACGGTCGCCGTGGAAGTGAGTTTGATCGTTGATTTCTATGATAAATAATGGTTTATAATCCTTGTTGGTAATCAAAAAATCAACATTTCGAAACAATTCATTGTGGAAAGGGGAATTATCATTTTTTACTATAAAGGAAGCTAAATTGACTTGTGGAAAAGCATAGTGTCCCTCCGGTAATACAGACAGAATAACCTTGTAATACTCTTGTTCTGATTTACTGATCAGACGTTCTTGACTGTCATATAAAAAAGCACTTGTAACCGTATTTGTTATAAATGTATTATTTTGACCGCACACAGCATTTACAGAATGCCAGTTATCACATTTAGAACACTTAATTATCTCTCCTTTATCTTTTTTTACGTTACATACTCGGCATAATGGGTATTTCCCACTCTCAGCGCCGCAGACTTTACATTTCATATAAACCTCCAAAGAAATGTTATCGTAATTTATTTTTAATTTGTTTTTTAAATCGTATTGCTTACATCACATTACTTTTTAAAACAGAAGCAGATATATCAGAATTAATAAGCCTGATAAAATAACACCGTTTATAATGGATCGCCAGCCTCTTTCTTGGGCATTTACATCTAATTTACATTTGCCCCAAATGACGTTAACGCTCCCTATAAGTAATTCTGCTGCCGCAAAGATTACGGCACTGATAAACAAGATAAGTTGTGATGCTTCCGTATTAACCATCTTCCTTTCTGTTTTTACTATTTTTCGCTCATCGGTTTGTACCAATATTATACATCCCAACGAAAATGAATTTGTTAACTATTTGTTAATTTCGCTGTAATTTAGCTGTTGATATACAGTTAAATTACGGTTAAGGTCTTCCTGGAGGAAAGGCCTTTTTTGTACGAGATAATAGTTAGAATTTTCAGAATATATATTGACATAATGGAGCATTTGTGATATA
>JBGVFW010000222.1:0-2958 GCA_045121315.1 Eubacteriales bacterium | reverse complement strand
ACGGGGTCCGTAAAACTTTTAAGGTAATGAATCGGGCCGCATTTAAACTTATAATAAGTTATAAGGAAAAATACAAGTATCGACCACCCCGCCGCAACGTTAAGGTCTGAAGTTGGCGGATAAAGGCCGAATAGAGAAAGCAGGCTGGAAAGCGAGGAAAGCGCGAGCACGGAAGCAATAAACGGAGCAAAACCCGCAAAATATTCGCCCATGCTTTCGCTTACAAGATTCTCCGTTTTTTCAACTATCCATTCCGCAATAAGCTGGCGTTTTCTGCGCGGTCTTATTTTCAGACCATGTGTAAAAAACAGGCACAGAGCGAATATTGAAATTATAACAAGCCATGAGTTGATCTGCGATTCCGTTATCGGAATATCTTGCAGTGGCATCTCTAGCGTAAAGTATATCTTTGCCCCCGTAAGCTCTATCCCGTTTGAATCAGGCTCCGTCAGCACATGAAGAACTATACCGAAAACAATGGGCAATGTCATCATAATTACAAGCAGAAAATCAACAATTCTAAAACGGATAGTTTTCTTATCCATTTTTTATCACGCACCTCCTTTGTATTATGAGATTTTTAAATTATTTTTCGCCTTTTTCGAAAAATAACGGTCTGAAAGATACGGCAATTCTGGGAAAGAAGAGCGGTATAAGAGTGGCCCCTGTGCTGAAGTATGGTGCCAATACACCGATAAGAGCAACAAGGAATATTAAAATTAAGCGTAACGACTGCGAAGCTTTCATCACCTGTTTCGCCTCTTTTTCTTCTTTTCCCACAGCTTTTTGAACTGTCAATCCCATTAAAAGGAAATTTATCACACTCACAGTGCTGCTGAGCAGATTTCCGAGCAGTACGGTATAATTCCACTTCCCGATAATCAGAAACACTGCCTGCATCACACCACTCAAGAACAAAGTCCACGCGGCAATATACGTGGTCTCCTTAAGCACAGTTCTGTCAATTTTTTTTAAATTACTTATTATAAATCACCCTTTCTGATATAGTTCGTATTTTTGATATTTTCCATACGATATATTCTTTATAATTAGTATTCTGTAATATTTTAATATTTTCTCATAAATATAATTTTTTTCTAATATCGGCAAATAAAATTTTCAAAAAAAGCAAAACGGCTGTGCATTTTTGCACAACCGTTTTGCTTTTTTCGATTTTAAAAATCAAATACGACATTTTTATCCCCGTCGAGTTTAAGAACCGCATCAAACAGAGTTCCTTTTTTGGAAGTAAATCCTTTTATCTTCGAGCTTTTACCGGTTTCAAGCAAAAGCTTTGCGTTGGAAACAGATATCGCCCTTTTGCATATGTAGAAATTTATGCGGAAGGTACAACCTTCTTTATATCCGGAACAGCCATAGCTGTATTTTCCGCGAACCACTTTCGCTCCACACACAGGACAAACGCCCACAACTTCTCCATAAAAGCCCGTATCGTCGTCCGTTTCGGGAGTAGTTTGCTTTTTATCAAAAACTTTTGCTATTTCCTCCTGTGCTAAGCGAACGCTTTCTTCAACGCTCATCTTTCCCTTGTAAACAGATTTGAGAGCCTTTCCCATTTCGCTGGTCTTATACTTATCCATTGAAATATTCATGCGAGATAGCGATTCTATCATAAAGCGCCCCGCCGGCAGAATGGTGTACACGTCCTTTTTAAGCTCAATGTAACCGCTCTTTTTTGCGTTGTCTATTATGCCCGTTCGCGTGGCTTCCGTGCCAAGCTCCAAGCCCTCGAAGATCGCGCGGTAATCCTCCTCGTCATTCTGCTCCTTATCCTCTTCCACGCTTTGCTGCACCTGCGCTTTTTCCTCTTTGAAAGGATTTTTTAAGTAATTGTTTAGCGTTTCTATCGTATAGTGTTTCGGCGGAGTGGTCTCCTTTTCCACGGGTTTAAAATTGACATTAACAGCGTCTCCTTTCTCAAGGTTCGGCAATATTTTATCTTTCTGTGTGTAGTCGTCGTATTTCGTCCAGCCGGCTTCCTTGATAATAACGCCTTTGAGCGTGAAAGTTTCGTAATCGCCCACGGCTATCTTCATCTCTGTTTTTTCCACAACGCAATCTTCAGCGCAAAAAACCGCCACAAAACGGCGCATTATCGTGGAATAAACAATTCTTTCGTCTTCTGTAAGCACGCTTTTGTCGGGTATCTTATACGTCGGAGTCAGCGCGGAGTGAGATTCTATTTTTGAATCGTCGAAGATAGTTTTTTGGTTTTTGAACTCCACAGGATAACCTATCTTTTTTATGTTTTGGATGATAGTTTTCATCTTTTCCTGTTCGGCAATCGCCAAATATTCTGAGTTTGTACGTGGATACGTAACGTAACCCTTTTCGTAAAGTCCTTGAAGCACCGCAAGGCTCTTTTCCATGGACATTTTGTGCTTTTTCCCAAGCACATTTTGAAGTTTTGTAAGGGAATAGAGCTTTCCGGGAGCCAGCGTATCGTGCTTAACCTTTTTACTTATGACAACACCCTGCGCGGCATTATATTTTTCGCAAAGCTCCTGCGCTTTTGGGAGTTCATCTTTCTTAAATTTGTTTTTAGAAAGAAGATCCACAACTTCGCCGTTCGTTTTTTCGTTGCTTGAAAGTGCATAATATATTTCGGGGACAAAGTTTGTTATCGTGTCGTCACGGTCGTATACCGCTTTCACGATAGGAACTATTACTCTGCCCACCCTCATAAGAGTGCCCGATTTAAGCGTAGCATATCGCGTTAAATTCACACCGTAGAGCCAATCTATATAAGTTCTGGCAAAGCCTTCGTTGGCAAGGTTTTCGTACTCGCTCTCGTCCTTCATTTCGGCAAGTGCGGCAGCGACTGTCTGTGGTGTCTGGTCGGGTAGCCAAAGCCGCAAAAATTTTTTATCTTTCACACCGGAATTGATTACGCAAAGGCGAACGATAATTTCGCCTTCGCGATCTGCGTCCCCTGCG
>JBGVFW010000221.1:0-1470 GCA_045121315.1 Eubacteriales bacterium | reverse complement strand
GTGGCATGGTACTAACATATGATGGAAAAAACTGTAAGGAAATTGAAGTTGAGGAGTTTTTAAATGTTGGTAATGAATGTGAGACAATCGAAGCTACGAAAAATTTGATCCCGATTTTTTGAAGAATGCAAAAAAGACATGACAAATAAGCAAAAATGTGCGGCTGCAACTGTTCGCTAAATGAACAGTTGCAGCCCTTGTAGTTCCGGTACCCCAACTCGGCAGCTTCATCTACAGCGGCATGGAAGAAGAATTTGACCGTATATCGTACGCTGGCAGCACCAACTCCAAACTGATTATTTTATCGGACAAATCGCGAACAGTTGCACCATTTGGGTGAATGGTTTTTTTGAGAAAAAACAAAATACCTATTGACATATAATACTATGTGCGATATAGTATAATATGAAAGGAGGTATTGCCTTTGGATATGCAATTGAAGCGCGGTTTGTTCGAGATTTGTGTCTTAGCGGCAATCAGGGACGAGGACTCCTATGGATATCGAATCATCAAAACGATAAAGCCTTATATTGATATATCGGAATCCACATTATATCCGATATTGCGCAGACTGGAGGCAGCGGGATTCATTTCAGTCCGTTCCTCGGAACACAACGGAAGACTTAGAAAGTACTATCACATTAATCAGGCAGGAAAAGAGCGGCTTTGCGCTTTCTCTGAGGAGTGGCGCGAAATCAGCGCGATCTATCAATTTGTCACAAGGGAGGAATCCGAAAATGAGTAAAACCGAATTTATGAACGACCTATCACAAAAGCTCGACAAGCTGACGCAGGCGGATCGTGAGGAATATATGTCTTTCTTCTCGGAATTGATCGACGATAAAATCGAGGAAGGATATGCGGAAATGTCGGCGTTGGAATCACTGGGAGATGCGGAAGAGCTTGCACAGACCATTTTGACCTCGGTTCCCGTTACCCTGAATCCTAAAACCGAATATATTGAGAATCACACCGTCATCGACTGTACCAACCGCTACCGTGACGGAGAGAACCTGTTTCGCTTTACCATTAAAACTCCGCGCGATACAGATCTGCACGATGTGATTATCGAAATTACGCGCGATTACCGCGGAACTGTGCTGTTTTGCACAAATCTTAAATATTTTGGCGAATCCGAGCCTCAACAGACGAGCCTTGTATTTGAACGCACCGATGGCGTTTCTGATTACTATGAGTGTGTGACTAAGAGCTATGATAAGGCGGGGATCGGTATCAGGCTTTATCTCACTACGGAAAACGGTGATTTCATGGCAACCGATATTTCCAACAAAAGTACGGTAAAAGGCAACGGCTACTGGCTAAGTGCATGACTTTTAAACAAGACATGCACGGTGCAGACTACCGGCAGGTCGCGACGATATTGATAACCAGAATTTGAGTCCTCTCTTTCACATCCGAAATGTTAATAATTTGCCAAGACAGGCACAAAAATACCGCTTGCCCATAACG
>JBGVFW010000220.1:0-3266 GCA_045121315.1 Eubacteriales bacterium | reverse complement strand
CAGCCCGAATTGTCAATAGATTTTTATAAATTTAAGCTTCCTCGCCCTTTTCGTCGGCAAATTTTGCTATTCTGTCGCAAGCAACGGTCAAAGCATAGCCCGCCGCAGTGCCAACAGCAATTATAGCGATATAAAGGGCAATATTCCAACCCGTCATTGTTGCAAGGATCGTAGGATTGCCGTCCTCGGATGCCGCAAAGAGCATAACTGTAGTTGCAAGCACAAAACCCAAAACACTATGCGCCGCGATGTTATGACACTTATCAAATACAAATCGCATAACTCTCGCAAGACCAAGAATAGTAACTATCATTGCAAATCCCATAGGAATGATAACCTTCATATCGAAGGTATTGATGCCCTCGCTCATCTTTGTATAAATCCCGAAGAACATAAGAAGAGTCGACGTACTAAATCCGGGAATAATAAAGCTGAGTCCCCACGCAAAGCCGCAGAAGGCAAAGCCCCACGCATTTGCGGGAATAGTAATATGCCACACGCTCTTGAACACCCAGAATATTGTAAAGATAGCCGCAAAGCTTACTGCAAGCGAGATATAAGAAGCCTTGCTTCTACCCTTCTCGCCCGCGGTCTTCCAAAGATCCGGAACTGTTCCGAGAATAAGACCGATAAATGCGCAAATAACTACAGGAGCATTCCATTTGAGCAAGCTCGCGGTGATTCCCGCAAAGCCGATAAAGCCCGCCGCGCAGCCGATGCAGACGAATATGAGCATATACCAATGCTTTTTGATGCCCTTGATGGGGGTCGTCAAAACCTCAAGCAAGGGGTTGTAAATTCCAAATGCATAGCAAAGAGTACCACCACTGACACCGGGCAAAATCGCGCCGATACCAACGATCGCTCCCTGAACTATCCACAAAATTATTTGAAGAAGCTTTTTCATTTTATTTTCCGTTTATTTAAAAATTTTATTATTTTCGATTTTAATCAAGAGAAGAAATCGATCTCACCCTTGAGGAATACAAAGAACACAACCACACACAACGCTGCAATAAGCAATCCCACGCCCGTAACAACAAGACTGAAAATGAGATTTTTCTTCTTTTTCTCTTCGGGAGTAATATTATTGTTCGTTGTCTGTGACAAATTGCCGGATGGCAAAACTCTTGCCGCCTTCATTGCCGTGGATGCGGGCTTGTAAAGAATAAGAACGATAGCCGCATTAAGCGTCGCCTTAGTCAAATTGAATGGCAAGAAAAGTGTAGGAACCATTTTAGCAACCGCGGCGGTTGTAAAATTGGGGGTATAAAGCGGAACAATAAATAGATTGAACAGGAGCATGAACGTCGTCATAGCAAAAATTGCCGACACAAGTCCTATAACCGCGCCCTTGATATTCTTCTTATACTTATAAATAAGCGCACACACCGTTGAGAAAAGTGCGGTCGACACAAAATCCATAAAGAATCCCCAGAATCCTGCGTCTCCGATGGTTATAAACTCAATCAATGCAACTGCAAGAGAAATTCCTACAGAATATATCGGGCCAAAAAGCAGACCCGCAATCGTAATTACCGCGTCCTTGGCATCAAAGGTCAGAAACATAACCTTGATATGCATAATGTACGTGGACGCAACCGCGAGGGCGCAAAAGAGCGCCGCCATGCAAAGCTTTTTGATTTTCATAGCAGAGCTTTGCTTTGAATTTAAATTAGACATAAAAAAATCCCCTTTCAAAATAGGGGGGACACAAAAGCCGGTTATGGCTAACTTGTTTTTCTCATCCGGACTTTACCGTCGGTCGAGGAATCACACCCCGTCGGCGTCTTTCGACGTTAGCAGACTTATAGCGAAAAGCTAATTACTGCCGGTATGGAATTTCACCAATCCCCAAATCAAGTTTTTATAAATTTTCAGAAAACGGGTTGCCGCAAGCGGCAACCCGTTTTACGGTTATTTGTATATATAAGTTATATATTCAAATTATTCAATGATCTCGGAAACAACGCCGGAACCAACTGTTCTACCACCCTCACGGATAGCGAAACGGAGACCCTTTTCACAAGCGATGGGCTTGATAAGCTCAACTGTCATGTTTACGTTGTCACCAGGACGGCACATTTCTGTACCTTCGGGAAGCTCGATAACACCTGTTACGTCAGTTGTTCTGAAGTAGAACTGAGGTCTGTAACCGGCAAGGAAGGGCTTAGAACGGCCACCTTCTTTTTCTGTAAGAACGTATACCTGACCTACGAACTTTGTGTGGGGGTGTACGGAACCGGGCTTTGCAAGAACCTGACCTCTTTCGATCTCGTCCTTAGCTACGCCACGGAGAAGAGCACCGATGTTGTCACCAGCTTCAGCCTGGGGAAGAAGCTTGTGGAACATTTCAACACCTGTAACTGTTGTGGACTTCTTTTCTTCTTCAAGACCAACGATTTCAACAACGTCGCCAACCTTAACTGTACCTCTTTCAACTCTACCAGTAGCAACTGTACCACGGCCGGAGATGGAGAATACGTCTTCTACAGGCATAAGGAAGTCGAGGTCTGCCTTACGTTCGGGAGTAGGAATGTAAGCGTCAACTTCAGCCATGAGCTCGAGAATGCACTGATACTCGGGAGCGTTGATGTCATTGCTTGTGGACTCGAGAGCGTCACGAGCAGAACCACGAACGATAGGAAGATCGTCGCCGGGGAAGTCGTAGGAAGAGAGAAGGTCTCTGATTTCCATTTCTACGAGGTCGAGAAGTTCATCGTCATCAACGAGGTCCGTCTTGTTCATGAATACAACGATTGCGGGAACGCCTACCTGACGTGCAAGAAGAACGTGCTCTCTTGTCTGTGCGAGAGGGCCGTCTGTTGCAGCAACAACGAGGATAGCGCCGTCCATCTGAGCCGCACCTGTGATCATGTTCTTAACATAGTCAGCGTGGCCGGGGCAGTCAACGTGAGCGTAGTGACGGTTGTCTGTCTCGTACTCAACGTGTCTTGTGTTAATTGTGATACCTCTTGCTCTTTCTTCGGGAGCGTTGTCGATCTGGTCGTAAGCCATGAATTGAACGTTACCGTTTGCAAGACCAAGAACCTTAGTGATAGCAGCGGTTGTAGTTGTCTTACCATGGTCAACGTGACCGATAGTACCAATGTTTACGTGGGGCTTTGTTCTTTCAAATGTAGCCTTTGCCATTTTGAATTTCCTCCATTAATTATGAGTATTTTTTATTTTTTGTTTTTTATATAACTAATTTTAAATTAGTCGTTGTTCTTGCCACGAGCCTTGATGATTTCTTCCTGAATGGA
>JBGVFW010000219.1:0-2388 GCA_045121315.1 Eubacteriales bacterium | reverse complement strand
AATTAGTGATGCTAAGTAGAATGGTGAAATTATAGCATTTATAAAGAGGAAAATCAAGAGAATTTGAAAAAATAATATTAAAAATGCGACGTTTTTTAATCAAATCAATAAAAAATATTGCAAAAAGCGACTTTTTGTGATAATATTATTAAATGAATATTAGTAATTTCGCATTGGAGGATAAATTCGATATGGCGGAAAACGCAAAAGCTTTCAGAGAAGCTTTCAGAGGATATAACAAAAGCGACGTAAATGCATACGTTGCATCGATCGCAGAGGGTGTAAAAAGATCCCTCGATGAAGCGGAGGCTCGCGTTGCGAGAGCCGAACGCGAAAGAGATGACGCGAAAGGCGAACTTGAAATTGCAAACCAAAAGGCAGATCAGATTGCAATAGAAGCATATGCCGCGGCACAGGCTCTTTCCGAAAAAGATGCGGAGATAGCAAAGAGTGCGGCTGCCGTTGAGGACGCAAAAAAGCAGTTTGCAGACGCAAAAGCGCGCGCAGAGGCTTTGGAAGTTGAACTTCTCGATAAAGATACGGAGATCAAAAACGTTAACGCAAAACTTGCGGCGGCTGAAAAGTCTTTGACAGAAGCAAGAGAAAAAAACTTCGAAAGAGAAAAAGAACTCAGCGCAAAGCTCATTTGGACGGAAAAAGATTTCAATTCCAAGATGATGGCAAACAAGAAAGAGCTTGAAAAGCTCGAAGCAAGAGAAAAAACATTGATGGAATCCAACGCCGCAAAAGAAGCCGACGTTGCAAAAGCAAGAGCGGCGGCTGAAAGAACATATTCCGAAAAGCTTGCAAAACGCGAAAAAGACCTCGCCGCAAAGGCTCAGGAAAAAGAAGCAGACCTTGTAAAAGCATATGAAGCAAAGGAAACGGAACTTGTAAAAACGCTTGAAGCAAAGGAAGCAGACCTTGTAAAAGCATATGAAGCAAAGGAAGCGGAACTTGTAAAAGCGCTTGAAGCAAAGGAAGCAGAACTCGCAAAAGCGCTTGAAGCAAAAGAAGCAGACCTTGCAAAAGCATTTGAGGCAAAAGAAGCGGAACTTGCAAAGGCTATTGCCGAAGCTGAGGAAGCAAAGGCTCGCGCAGAGATGATCACGGAAAAAAACGCGGCTTATGACGAGTTCAATTCCCGTATGAACGAAATTCTTGAAGCTGCAGCGAAGAAAGCAAGCGAAAAAACAGCCGCTGAAAAAGACGGCGACCTTGCAGCTTTCACGGCTGAAATGCGCGAAAACGTAGGCACTCTCATCAAAGGCACGGAAGAACTTAAAACTCGTTTGGCAACAGTAGAAACTGCTACGGCAAAGAAGCCCAGAGCTACAAAGAAAAAAGCTGAAGAAGCAGTAGTTTCCGAAGCCGCAGAAAACGCGGAAGCAACGGAATCTGCAGAAGCAGCGGAAACGCCCAAGCCTAAAGCAACGAGAAAGAAAAAAGAAACCCCGGCTGAAGTGAAGGCAGAGGACGCTACTGAAGTTGAACCTGCCAAACCAAAAAACACAAGAAAGAAAAAAGCGGAAAAAGAAGAAGAACCTGCCGAATCCGCTGAAATTGCAGAGGCTGAAAAGAAGGACTGAAACAATGGCGGATACGATAAGAGTACATACGGATAATATAAGAGAAGCTACAAAAACGCTCCGTGCGGGCGACAGCATTTTGCTCTCCGGAACGGTTTACACCGCAAGAGATGCCGCGCATAAGCGCATTTGCGCTTTGCTTGCAGAGGGCAAAGAACTGCCGTTTGATCTTCGTGACGCCGTTATATATTACGCAGGACCTACTCCCGCGCCGGAGGGCAGACCAATCGGCTCTTGCGGCCCCACAACTTCGTCGAGAATGGACGGTTTTGCCCCCACTCTTTATGACAACGGTCTTGCCGCGACCATAGGAAAGGGCGGCAGAAATGCGAATGTTGTTGATGCGCTCAAACGCAACGGCGGCGTATACCTTTGCGCAGTAGGAGGAGCGGGCGCCATCGCCGCGAGAGCCATACAGAGCGTGGAGATCATCGCTTTCCCCGAACTCGGCTGTGAAGCCGTTCGCCGCATGGAAGTAAAGGATTTTCCCCTTATTGTGGGTGTGGATTCCGAAGGCAACAGCGCACTTAAATAAGATGGACTATATCAAAACGACCCGAAAGGGTCGTTTTGCGTTATAACACATAAAATTGTACCTGAATCTGTTGAATTGATGGTGTTTCGCAATATTATTGACAAAGTTACTATATCTTTGATATAATTACTATGACCATTATGCCTGCAAGGAGGCACCCATATGAAATTCAAAATAATTTCTCTGTTCCTTTCTTTGACAATGTTTATTCCAAGCATTACAGCGTGCTCTTTCGGGAAGGGAACGACGGAAACAACGCTCGGA
>JBGVFW010000218.1:0-5543 GCA_045121315.1 Eubacteriales bacterium | reverse complement strand
CCTTTGAATAAATTCTTCCACTGACTCGGCTTTACCGGCAATTTTCATTTCAAAATAGCAATTATTAGCCATAACAACACACCTCTTTTTAAAAACACTTAAACATCACTTTTGAATATCAGCCGGAGCACGGTTTTCATTTGTTTCGCTGCTTCCGGCTTTGGCCTTGGCGGCAGAAATTTTCTGTTCCAACGTAGTCGATGACTTGACAAGGGATCTTGCGGCCACATCAACGAGCTTTTTCATGGTTTCGTCATCGTTCTCTCGAATAAAGTCCGGCGGATTCTTCTTGTAATGCTCCATAAAACCCTTGAAGGACTCATTATCGATGGAAACATATTCCGTATAAGCTCTTGCATCAAGGTAGTCAAAAAAGGCTTTCGGAGCCTCTCCTGCCTCTTTCGCGGCTTCCAGGACCAGATCGTAAGGCAGAGATATCTGCATATATTCGCCGCCGGCATTACTGTCCGGATTGAAATATACGCCGGTAAATGCGCCCACATCCGGATTGTTGTAATACCAATCCTTCTCCCCAACAGGATTGCCAAGTAAAAAAGCAGTTGCTTCCAAGGTTTGAATTTTATCATTAAGAGCATCTTCCCATCGCCCTTTGCAGCGAGCAAAGGCCGCGGTCAGCTCGGCAACCGTCATGATGTGGGTTGGAGCTTCATCAACGATAGAAAAACTATCTTCAAAGTCATGTTCGCACCAGTAATGATCAAATCGACCATCGTATCCCTCCTCTCCTTCAAACATGCCGCCCGGGAGCCCAACAGCGCGCGGGATAAAGTGTTCAAAATCACACGAACCGATAATGGTATTTATTTGCTCTTGGGTAATCTCGCCGCACAAAACACACTCATAGAAAGTTTTATAATTGGCAGCATCACGGTACATATAGCTGAACTTTGTGTTCATAATCTCATCTCCTTGCTTGTTAACGTTCTGTCTCTTTTTCTGTTGTTATAGATGGCTTAGGGGCGCTAGCCTTAAGCTTTGCGGATTCTATTTTTTCAGGCAAAGAGACTTTTCTCTGCGAGCTTTTCCTCGCATAAACACCAAAGGATACGCGCACGTCTTTTTCGTGATCGACCTCACCTGGATCGACCATCTTGTACCCTTTTTCATTAAGAATTCTGACTTTCAGTGTCGGTACTAATCGTTCCCTGCCGTAATTTAAGAATGGTGACTCATAAAGCTCCCACGTATAATTACCGTGAATCCCGTTATCTTTGCAGAAATTTTGTTCTTCTCGATAAATCAGACCAAAAAGAAAATTTTGAAATTTCTTCAGGTCAATATCCATGTTTGAGAAATCGTATTTGCTCGCAATATATTGATAAAGCAACGCCTCGGGTTCGCTTAAATGAAACCAGTCCGGATGAACTCTAAACGTTTCGTCCGTGTCCTTTACCGCGCAAGTCGTTTGAGCGTACATGCTGTCCACACCTCGATTTTGGAACCAGTCTCGAATGACATCCAAGTCGGCGTTATCAACAAATATTCGCGCACGATACATATTTTGAAAAGAATAGCCGGCAACCTTTAGCTCTTTAAGTAAAGTGTCCGCTTCCTCGGTAGTTGTTTTAAGAAACAACAATGTTCGATCTTTCATCGTTATTTACATCCTTTCACTTTATCAGCGCGTTGGCTCATTGCCTTTTTCTCGATTATCGGAAATCACACGGGCCTCGGCTGATTTTATCTTATCTCCCAGAGTGGTTTTTTGGAACAGATTCTTCGAGTCTGCTGACAAATCCTCATAAAAGACCCCGTGGACTTCCAGATACTTGAGCATATATTCCTGCACAGGCATGTCATAAAGCTCATCACATGTATATTTGCCGCCATTGTTCTTATCCAACGGAGAACCTTCGAAATCATCCAGCACAGCATTATCCCACGCCTTTTTAAGTAAATTCTTTGCCCTGCCTTCATCCGACTTGCTCACAGAAATCTTAATATCAATGTCGATGGGAGCAACGCGCGTCTCGCTCGAAGAACCCATCCCACCCATATCGGAATAATGGACTGTTGTGCTACCGGGAATAAACTCCTTGAATTCAACAACAGCACGGGTTTTCTCCATACCGAACGCATTATATATCTCCTGCGCTATTATAGCTGCCGTATCGGAAGTATTTAACCAAGGATACGCATCGTCATAAACCTCGGCATCCTCGCAGATTTCTTCCAGCGTTGCACAAAGAGCCTTAAAGGAAAGATCCGCTGTGGCATAAGCTTCGTCAGACACAAGCTCGCATCTGGGACCCATATACCCGTCTTCCCCGACCTCTTCCAGATACAACTGAAACTGATCTCCGTCGTGCTCGTCGGGGGCGTATCTCACACTGACGCAGTTGGCCTCCGAAAGCTTAAACCACTTAATTTTCGACTCGATCTCGGCAATGTGCTCGGAAATACACTTGTTTGCCGCATCATAGATCTGATCCCCGGATTCATCATCGATCCTGTCTTGGATGACCTGCTCAATAATCTTATCCATCAGTTCAGGAAAGGCTTTGATTCTTTCAACGGCGATTTCACCGATATAGTCGCAGTCGCTAAGATAGTTTTTCACCTCGTCGCGTGTGTCCATTCGAGTTCCGTGTTTACATATCTCCCAAAACTCCATAAAGGATACGTTCAAAGACTCACCTTCACTATTTGTTAAAAGAAAACCGTTACCGTTTTTATTTTTCTCTATTTTCATATTGCTTTCTCCTTGATTTTTTCTATAGACTCATTCGCGAACTTCTTTTTGAACGTCTTGCTTCGTCACAGATTCGGTGGATTTCCCCGCCTTCGAGGACGCCTCTTGAATCCTCTCGTCAAGCGTGCGTTTCTTCATCACACGCTCCACGTCCTCCAAGCCGATCCACGACAATTCCTCAGTAAGCTTCTTGATCGAAGCATCGATGTCATCGGCTAAAACGTCGCGAACGCGGTTCATGAGAATAGCAAGGCCAGTGGCCTTCTCGGCAGCAGACGCCGTAGCAGGAAATTGCGTGCAATGACTGCCATCGTCCTTGATCTCCCATTCCCCGTCTCGGAGAACGGAAATATCAAAACGAAGCAAAGGAATGTCCTCGGGATCCTCGGGATTATAATCTCCGGATAAACCTTCCCACCCTCCGGGGTGCCGTCATTATTCCATTCATAAACCTGAATCAGGTAATCCTCCCCGCCATGAATCACGCCGGGAAGAAAATATCTGTCCTCTTCTGTTGCGTTTATCTGATCCATAGGAACAATAACGCCCTCCGGGCCACCTATCCAAAAAATACTCATTCCAATTCACGCTCCTTGTTCATACATTCACGTTCCTTCAAATCGGACGTCCGAGACTCTGCCTCGTGGATCTTCTCATCCAAAGAAGGCTTTCTATCAACAGTCTTCTCCAGCCAAGGCTTTCCGTACACATCGTGCCCGTTCCAGTTAATATCACCCATAGCTCCTGCGTAAACCGTGACAAGACAATCGTCCTCACCACAAGTAACTGCATCAGATGCGCCCAAATTGCAGATCTCATCCCACAACGCGTCTGACATTGCTTCGGACCATTCATCGTCATCATTCTCAATAAAACACATTTCAAAAGGCTCTCTCGTTACTGCGTTGATGTAATTTTCCGAAACGTCAGACCACTTGATCCACTCTGTTTTCTTATCCAAAGCAAGGTGAATTTCCACATCCTTTGCAGCCCATTCGGGATTATTAACCACATCCTCGGGATTCATGTCAGAAAATGCAAAAGAAATAACGTTTCCCTTTTGATACTGAATTACGGATGCGCCGAAATCTCCGTCCGGAGTCTCTTCGACCGACAAGATTTTAATATTGGAGGGTGTAAACTCTTTCTCAAGCATTACGGGAATTATTTTTTTAATTTCCGTAGAAAGCGTATCATTGAAAATATAATAATTTTCGAGGGTTTTAAGAAGAACAAACAAATTGTGTTTTGCATGCTCTACGTGGAAATCGCCGTGAGCATCCTGAAAGGTATAAAACGAGGGGATATCAGAGTAATCCTGACGGTGAAGCTTATAAAGGGCGCCGTAATTACCTTGAACCGTTGCCAACACATCATTGCCGATTATCTTGTGGGTGATAGGAATCTCGTTGCCAATCTTATAGCATCGAGCACAGTCAGGGCTATTAAAATCCATATTCATAGGCAAAAGTGAATCGTTCACTTTGTAGTAAATCTGTTTCTTGTTGTCCACATCAAGAATGTAGTAGTGGCCGGCCAACGTATTGGGTTTCTCGGTTTCATTGTGATGCCACAACCCATCACTACCTTTATCAAAAACTACTATTTGGTGACCGGTACGGCGATTCCCAAACTCATCGTACAATAAATCCTTCACATCATTAAAATTCAACTTTCCTGCAATTGCCATAATTACACCTCCTATTTATCGTCCGCCTTTGCTTTTCAATTCTTTCGATAAAGAATTGGCGTCAGTTACTTTCGTATTAGCTTCATTTATACGTTCAGCTAATGAAGGCTTTTTCTCTTCACCAAGAGAGCGTTTAAGATCCTCGCGTGAAAGCACCTGATTGCGTTCGATATAATACTCTACAAAGCCATTTTCAAAGTTTGTTTGGAAATGATTATCACCATCGATAGCAACGCCTTTGTCTTTAATAAAACCGTAATTATCGTCCGTTATTATTTTTTGCATCTGCTTCTGCAGATACTCTTCATCAGTCGAAACAGCTAAAATAGAAAACTCTCGAATTCCGTCATCATTCTCATATTCTTCACACAGACAATATACCTGTTCAGGATGTAGAGGCGTTGGATCAAGCTCAAAATCCAAATCCTCTTCCGGATTATCCTCGCGCCCGGACATTTTATAAGGGAAATATGTATTGCCGTCTATTTGGCAACGATCTGATTGAATAAGCTTTACAAGAAGGTCTTGCGCAGCTCTCATGTCTTCACCGCCCAAAACGGTCATTTCTTCCGGCGTTACCTCTAAAGAAATGCCAAGACGTCCCCAAAGATTGATTGTTTCCTTTTTTTGTTCTTCGGGCCGCGCCTCTTTGACGTTTCCGGATAAAGCCTCAATCAACGCAGGATTCGCGTACTGTAACAGTTCAGGGTAATATTCAAAGAAATCCTCTCTCGTTTCAAATTCAAGAATCATCTCATTGACCTTACCGTCAATTTCGTGATATTCTTCGTATCCCGTCAGCTCTCTGCCAAGCAGATATTCATACTGATGAACGCAGTCCTGGTCGATCTCGTCCAAATTTTCCAACCAATCTCTCATAAACAATACTCCTTAATATTTATTTTTATGTGCAATCACTTTTTACTATATATTATACCGTTAAAGTTATAAAGAACGCGGCAAAGAATAAAAAATTTTTTATATTTTTGGCTGTAATCTACTTTAATGGACTTTTTTATCAAAATAAGGCACCCAACATAGAATATCGGATGCCCTATTTTAACATTAAACAGAGAACATTTTAGAAGCGTTCCGGATCGTCTTTCACTGAGAATTTCTTGATATCTTGTTTTTTCTCCT
>JBGVFW010000217.1:0-3453 GCA_045121315.1 Eubacteriales bacterium | reverse complement strand
CAGACATTTGATACTGAGGAAAAATACAGAAGTGGGAGGTTTAATTCGACAGACCTTGGTTATAGAAACGTTGTGGACGATTGCCGCATAAAATAGTAAATAGCAAAAAGCGAGGCACAGCCTCGCTTTTTTTGCATATATATGCGTAAGCTCTTTCAGTTAAGCAATGCTATTCCTAAATTCAGATAAGCGGCAAAGGATACCCACAGAAGATATGGAATGAGTAGGTATCCGGCAGGTTTTGAAAGGCGCGAGAAAAGAATGATCGTTACAATGATCAATATCCATAGCGCTATTAACCATGCGAAAGAGAAAAAATAGAGTTTGAGATTGAAGAAGAAGATCGTCCAAAAAAAGTTGAACAGAAGCTGAACCGCATATATAATGATAGCATTATTGATGTGTTTTTGAGCGCCGTTCGATGTTATGACGAGGTAAGATGCGATACCCATAAGGATATAGAGGATAGACCATGCAACAGGAAAGAACCAACCGGGAGGTGAGAGCGGCGGCTGGTTAAGTGCGGCAAAATCCTCCATACTTCCGCTTGAAATAAGACCTGCCGCTCCACCTATGACAAGCGGTATGGCTATGCATAAAATAAGTTTTCCCCATTTGATTTTCATAATTACACCTTCTTGCAGTAAAGTTACTTATATTTATTCATATTATTATGAAAATATGTGTTTTTTATGCTGATATAACCCAATATAAAAAATATTGTGTATATCAGCGTGTCTAAATAGAATCCCGCTGCAATTTTTCCCTTGCTTCTTTATACTGGAGCCAAATAAGTTCTGTATGTTCGTGTGATAATACAACCTCGCCGATACATTCAAATCCGAACGAATATTCGTGAACGACATACATATCTTCAGGCCAACAGTTTACGGCTTGTTTTTGAAGATCGTTCAAATTCATAAGAATGAAAGCTCCTTTTGTTCATTTTTCGAGGAAGGTTTACGTTTGGTTTTCATGCTCTGCTTCACCGTTTATGTAGGGAAAAATTATTGTATAAATAATTGTAACCTATTCAAAAATAATTGTCAATTTTTTATTGAAATTATATTTGTAAAAACACCATAATGTGATATAATGAGGCTGTAAAATAACTTTGATAAGGAGGATTTTTTTATGTTGGAAATATTACAAGGCGTTCTTATGCCTCTGCTCGGCACGGTTCTTGGCTCGGCGTGCGTCTTTTTCGTTAAAGGGGAGCTTCCGCGCAGTGTTCAAAGAGGACTTACGGGTTTTGCGGCGGGCGTGATGGTGGCGGCTTCGATATGGAGCCTGATTATTCCTGCCATAGAGCAGGCGGAGAATATGGGGAAGTTCGCTTTTGTTCCTGCGGTTGTCGGATTTGTGCTCGGTATAGCGTTTCTGATGATACTCGATAAAGCTGTACCTCATTTACATATGAACTGCGATATTGCGGAAGGTCCCAAATGCGCGCTGAAAAAATCGTCGATGCTTGTGCTTGCGCTTGCGCTTCACAACCTGCCGGAGGGTATGGCTGTCGGTGTTGTCATAGCGGGAAGCATGACGGAGAACACGGGTATTTCCGTGGCGGCGGTAACGGCGCTTTCTATTGGCATCGCTATACAGAACTTTCCCGAGGGCGCGATAATCTCGATGCCGCTTAAATCGGGCGGCATGAGCAAGGGAAAGGCGTTTTTCCTCGGTGCGCTCACGGGTCTTGTGGAACCTCTCGGCGCGCTTATCACGATTCTTGTTTCGGGGTGGATATTGCCCGTACTGCCGTATCTTCTCAGTTTTGCGGCGGGAGCGATGATGTACGTCGTTGTGGAAGAGCTTATTCCCGAAATGTCGGAAGGCGAACATTCTCATGTCGGCATAATCCTTTTCACAATAGGTTTTGCTGTTATGATGGCGCTCGATGTTGTTCTGGGTTGATTTTGGGGGATAATTTTATGAAATGTGCGGTATATTATGGAAAGCACGATGTGCGTATAGAAGAGCGCGAAACGCCAAAGATCGCGCACGACGAGGTTCTTATAAAAGTTAAAGCGTGTGGCGTTTGCGGCACGGATGTTCTTGTGTACGACGGCGGCAAAGGCGACGCGGAAATGCTCGCGGGAACAGTGACGGGACACGAATTTTCGGGTGTTGTTACTGCCATAGGAGAGAATGTTAAAAACATCAAGGTCGGCGCGCGAGTATGCATAGATCCAAACCTTTTCTGCGGGCAATGTTACCACTGCAAAAACGGCAACGTGCATTTTTGCGAAAATATGCGCGTTTACGGCACTAATATGGACGGAGGCTTTGCCGAATACTGCAAAGTCAAGGCAAGCAACGTCTACATTCTGGGTGATAACACTACATTTGAGCAGGGTGCGATGATAGAGCCTCTTTCCTGCTGTCTGCACGCACTCGACCTCTGCGGAATAAAGGCGGGGCACAATGTTGTCGTTATCGGAGGGGGCATGATGGGGCTTATCATGCTCCAGCTCGCTCGCATTGCGGGAGCGGCAAAGATAGTTCTTCTCGAACCCACGGAGAAAAAGAGGGAACTTGGTAAAAAACTCGGTGCAACAGCCGCGATAGATTCGACAAACGAAGACGTAAAGGCTAAACTTCTTGAATACGATATGACACATATCGACACGGTCATCGAATGTGTGGGCAAAACAAATACAATAGAAATGGCTATTGATGTCGCGGGCAAGGGCGCAACAGTGATGATGTACGGTCTTACTAATCCAGAAGCTACGGTCGCGCTCAAGCCGTATGAATGTTTTGCCAAGGAGCTTACGCTCAAATCATCGTTTATAAATCCTCATTCCATGCAGCGCGCACTTGATCTGCTCAATTCGGGATTTATTGACATAAGCTCCCAAATATGTGAGGTCTGCGCGCTTGAAAAACTCCCAGAAGTGCTTGCCGGAGCCGAGCTTCGCGCAAAAGGCAAATTTATTGTTTGTCCGGAGAGGTGAGCTATGTTTTGCACAGCATATTATAATTCACCATTGGTATGCTCACGCTGGAAAGCGACGGCGAAAATATCACGGGTTTTACCTTTCAAGGCGGAAAAACGCGAATGAGACAGAACTGCCCGTTTTTGCACTTGCGAAATCGTGGATTGACCGTTATTTCGCAGGCGAAAAGCCCGGAATAGCGGAGCTTCCGCTAAAACTTCATGTAAGCGAATTTTCCACTGTGGTTCTCGACGAGCTTTGCCTCGTGCCGTACGGGCAGACGCGAACTTACGGCGAGCTTGCAAAGCGTGTCTCCGAAAGACTTCACAAAAAGCCTTGCGCCCGCGCCGTTGGCGGTGCGCTCAACCGCAACCATATAAGTATAATTATTCCGTGCCACCGCATCGTCGGTACAAACGGCAACCTCACTGGTTATGAAAGCGGTATAGCGAACAAAGAAGGCGTGGATATGACGAAATTTTTTGCACCGTGGGAGAGATAAGGAGAAATTTTT
>JBGVFW010000216.1:0-2705 GCA_045121315.1 Eubacteriales bacterium | reverse complement strand
CATTAGTGTGGCGTATCTCATCCCTATGCAGAATTCAAGCGAACCTTGGTCTTACTCAATTACGGGTTGGTTCACAGAACCGACAGATATAATCATTCAGATCGTCGATAAAGATAGTCGCGAAATCGTGGAAACGATTACGGTAAATGTCAAGTATTTGGCAGATAAACAAGAGTATGAGCTTGAATTGACTAACTTAACCACATTGTTCTCCGAGCAAAAGGAAGCTGTAGTCGCGCATAATTATCTTATGTCTTATTTCTTTAGCAGAGGGTATGTGACGAATTACCCCGAATGGTTCGGTGGCTGCTATATCAAGGATAATAAATTGTATATAAAATTAGCTTCTCCTTTAGATGACGAAATGGAAAATATATCTCAGATACTTGCTCCATTTGATAATGTAATTATTTACGAAAATGCAAAAATGTCTATGTCTGAATTACAAGAATATGCCGATAAATCCGCTAAAGAACTAATGGAAAACGATTATGAGGTTACCTCTTGGTATGTTGACAGCATCACAGGTAATATTATTATATCCGTTTTAGAAAAAGACTATGAAGCCGTCACAGAGTGGGTCCATACCGCCTCGCAAAATGGAACCCTTCCTAAGATTGTCATCGAAATCGGTGGATATATAGACATTGGATCCAACACGATAGAGTTCTGTGCAGAGCCTATTTTTGAAAACGGTGCAATATCTTGGATGTATTCAATGGATGTGAAAATTGATAACGAAAAGATCTATTTGAACGAAATTCTATATGATCAAGTATCATATGTTGAAGATGTGAAATTGGATTGGGGCACACCTATGTCAGGTAATAATAAGCAAGAAGAAATGATGGAGGCTATTGGCAAGATAAACAGCCAAAAAGGATGTTATATATTAGAAACCGCAAACGAAAGTAAACTCGGTAAAAAAATAGCTATGTATGTCATTGGGGATAAGTATTATTTCATTCGATTTTTCGATAATGGACAAGTAATGAGAGTCCATTCGGGAACTATCCAATAATACGTTACAAAAGGGTGCCGCTTCGGCGGCATTCTTATTTTCATATCAGTATATTTCCTGCAAAAATATGTTATAATATCGCTTGTAAACGAATTTAAGACGGGTGGTTACAGAGCACAGGCTCATTATTGTAGCAATTGCAATATAGTAATTGCTCGAACAGAGAAATAATATATAAGCCACCAATCATCCGATAACTCCACAAGCTAAGGCGACACCTGATCGGGTGCCGCCTTGCAAACATATGGAATTCAAGCCACTGGTTATGGTGTGCTTGAATTTTTTATTGCGCTTTCTTTACCGTCAATTGTGGTTTGATCTTGACTATTTTGGGCTTGTTTCCACTCTGCAAACTCTCTCTGCCCTTGTTCCGACTCATAGTAAGCGATGATATCTGGCAGAAGACAGCGAGCTATTTCCATGCGGATATGTTCCGGGATCTGCGGAATGTGTCTCGCTCCGCGGGTGTGACGGAAAGCGAATTCGAGACGAAGAAGGAAACGCTTGAACCAACCTGCGTTCAAATATTCCTCACGGAGAAACCATATAGCGAGGATTTCTTGTTCTTTTCTCTGCAGTTCTGCTTCTTCCTCACACTGCTTACGCTGAGTTTCTTCCCAATCCTCAACGTCCTCGCCCTCACGAAGAACCGTTCGATTATCGTGAAGCAGAGCATTTACTCGCTTCCAAAACTTTTTCCAAGTCATATTTTTCCCTTTCTGCTTCTGCTTCACGATCAGCTTTGCCACCTGACCGCCTCATCAAATGTGATGATACCGTTGAGCTTTTTGACCTCGTTCACGCACACACCTCGGACTCGTTCGAGGGTATCCGGGGCAATGTTGTTGCCGGCTGCGATGATATTTTGCAGGATGGTCAACTCAACAGCGATCTTAAAGAGCAACCGGCCTTGACGATTATCGCTCTCTCTTGTGATGTCCTTGAGCGTAGATGTGATGATATCGGGGACGACATGAGAGCAATCCTGAAGCGAATGAAGCTCCGCATAGTACTGAATCGCCTTGGTGATATACTCACTTTTGCATCCGCAGCCGTCCTCTTTGTAGTGCTTGTCGACGAGTTCCATTGTGGACTCATCCGTGTAGAGGGCGAACCTGATGCGCCCGTTTTCGTTTACCGTTGTGTTTTCTTTTGATTTTGCCATTTGTGCATATTACCTCATACTTTCTGTTAGTGACATTCATCAGACGCGCAAAAACCGCCTAAAACCGCCGTTTTTTCGCAAAAAGTGGCATAGAAGCCGAAATAAAGTGACCTTGCTCCGAAAAAGTGACCTTTGCCCCATAACCGTGCATCTCTCGAAAGCTCGCTAAAGCTCGTCAAAGCTCGCAAATTCGGTCGGCTCTGCCGTCCGATGTGAGAGTCCGACGCCATAAAGTGGCGCGGCTTGAACCTGCTTTCTAATCGAAAGTCGGTAATTTCTCATATTTCCGTAAACTCCCATTTCCGTTTCCGCTTTTTCTTTGACTACTGCATGCAAAATTTTACACCGTGGAATCATCATCCAGACTATTGATGACTTTTGCTTTCAGCTGATTTCGATAGCGTTTACCCAACATATAAAATCATAGGGCGTTATATACCGCTCGTTCCAATTTCCTTTGGTATTCGATATTATAACACAATATTATTGTATTGTCAATAGTTTTATATAATATTTTTG